>JANXDK010000061.1 GCA_025059435.1 Thermoproteota archaeon | reverse complement strand
AGTTACTAACTCCATTAATCTGAATAGGTTTATCCCAAAGCATATTATAAGGTTTTCTTCAAGAAGGATTTGCAACATGGGTGCTTAAAAACCTCTTGATTCATGCTTGTTGGGATAAGAATATGCTGTTATTCGAAAAACTTATTTAAAACCTTAACCCTTAATATTCTGGCTATGGTTAGGCGTATCGTGCCTTTTCTAGCTCTAGCTTTACTGTCAATCTTCCTCTCAACCTCTCTAAAATCTTACGCCTCGCCTTTCGAGCTTTCGCATGACGATGGTAGTGCTAACGCACTATTAGGATAAATGCATGTTCCAGTCCGGAGGAAATCGTGCAACATTGTAGCACGTGCTAGGGTTGAAAATAAGCCTAAAGGATAGTTTTAGCATGAGGCCCTCTCCCGCCAAAGCATACGCACTTTCGTTTCCACGTGCTTTCTCCGGCTGGAATTATATGTCTCCGCAGGTAAGCTTTATAAGATGTTAATGCGTCGAATTTACAGTATGGAGAGAATAGTGGTTGACCCGAAGATAATGCATGGGAAGCCTGTGATTAAGGGCACCAGGGTTCCCGTAGAGGTTATTCTAGGCAGTCTGATAAGCGGGATGAGCTACGAGGAAATAGAAAAAGAGTACAACGTTACTAGGGAGGACATTATCGCTGCAATCGAGTACGCTGCGAAGTTCGTAATCGGGGAAGAAGTTCGCCCATTGAAGATTGAAGCATGAAGTTTTTAATAGACGCTGACCTACCGTATTCTCTAATAGAGGTTCTCAGTAAACATGGCCATGAGGCTATTAGCGTTAGAGATACTCTTGGCTCAGCAACGGATGAGGAGGTTTTCGATTACGCTTACAGAAACGAATGCATAATCGTCACTAGAGACCTTGGTTTTGCAGAAAGCGTTGGGTAAGTGGATCCTGACTGGGATCTGTCAGATCTTTTTATAAGTTTGTCTTTTTTATTCATAATTATTTACACGGCTTAGGATTTACCTAGCTAGAGGAAATATGCCTTTATAATTTTCTCATTTATCTCTTTCTTAATTTGAGGACCGATTTCTCCAATCTCTCCTATAATCATGCTCTTCAACAGGGTTGCAATTTTATCAAGTTTTATGACGGAGCTTGTTTTAAGCCCTGTTATTTTGAAATCCGGGTGAGTTTCTTTGATTAAAACATCCGTCGGCTTTAACTCGTCCGGAATTCTAGAGGATATGAAAGCAACGACAACATCTCTTTCACCTTCAAAAAGGACTAATGCTGGTCTCAGCTTTACAGCAGTCAGGTTCGTAAATGGAAAGGGTACGAGGACTATTTTGCCTTTCAACGATATTTAACCCTAACATCACTGATGGAATAAATATCGGGCTCTTCTTCAAGGAACCCTCTCAAAGATTTCTCAGACACCATTATTAAAGCTAGGGTTTCTCTGTTTTCGATCAACATGTCAATCTTCCTGTTCAACGAAGATAAGAGTTCCTTTATCTCCTTAAGGTCAACCTCTACCGTCATAACTGAAAGGTAAAATAGGCTACCACTATTTAAACTATTTTTAAAAGTAGTACCGAGAGTAGCAAGGGAATAATTGTTTAAATTAGGTCAGAAAATTAAACTCAATGGTTTGGGTTAATTTCCTGTACTATCGTGTAAGAGGATAAATATAAGGTAACCTAAATGGTTCAAACCTTAAACGGATAAAAATTCGACTCTCAAGATTTATAGTGCTACTCCATCTTCCAGTAATCTGGGTTACAAGGTTATTAACCGTCGGATCCTCAGGTGTAACGAAAAGCTTTCTGTCTTCTCCTAAGCTTCTGAGGTTAATCTGATTCTTAATAGAATTATACCATGCTTCTAAATTCGTTTTCTCCTGCTTCAACAAGGAATAATTTTCCTCTAATGCATTGTAATCCAGCTCTAACAAGTGGTAACTTTTTTCAAGCATATTGTACTTATTATGATAATTTGAAATCTGATAGAGGCACCATAGAAACAGGACAATATTTGAAAAAATAAGAATTATGGTAATTAGTTTCCATCCATTAACCTTGCGTCTCAATTCCATTAGAGTATAAGCCGTAGGAGTGTTTTTTAACTGGAAGCCGCATTTCACAGAAAAATTGGAGCAAAGTTGGTTAAGGAAACCACATCTTCTACAGCGTATACTCTCAACTGTTCTATATTTAAACATCTAAGCTCATATTCAAAATAGAAGCTTATATTCTTAATGTTTCTAGATTTTTCATCTTCAAAGAGTTGAGACAAAACATTTAGAACTTACTCGTTTATAACCATACACTTAGAATCTTTTTTGGTAGTTCTTGGTTAGAGCTGGCATCAACTCGATTTCGATTAATCCTGACGTTGCAGTCTTTACGAGAAAGCTTGTTGCTTCAATAGAGCAGAGGATCATGCTTGAGAAGGCCCTCGGCCAAGTGAAAGTGGATCCAGACTGAGATCTGTCAGATCCTGATGAAGAGTAAAGAAATCTTTTTAATCATGGTTTTTACCTGTTTTCTTTTCGCAAAGGCTTAATAACATCCTTACTTCCTTTATAGTTGAAACACGTTGAATCTTAAGAGGCCTCTTCATCTTGATAGGATTACTATTGACCCGGATGTTATGGATGGGCAGCCGTGTATTCGGGGACTGAGGATTCCGGTGTCCCTTATCATCAAACTGATAGCTTCAGGTAAGAGTATAAATGAGATACTGGATGATTACCCTGAGCTGGAGGAGGAAGACGTTAGGCAAGCCTTGGAATATGCTGCTTGGGCGACCACGGAAGCATCCATCCCGATGACTCCATGAGATTCCTGGCCAACATGTGCATATCGCCCAAGACAGTGGAGTTTTTGAGAAGCTTGGGCTATGAAACAAGCAGGGCCAGCGAACTCGGGCTCTCAACCTCGACGGATCAAGAAATAATTGATTACGCTGCCAAAAACTCAATGGTGCTGATAACCATGGACTTGGATATGGGTAGAATAATTGCCCTTATTGGGGAAAGAAAACCGTCTGTAATATTGCTGCGTCTCAGAAAGCCGACGGTTGAAAACGTGAACAAAAAGCTCTCATATGCTCTTAATAAAACAATAGATAAGCTGGAGAAAGGTGTTATCGTAGTCTTGGAAGAGCAAAGAATTAGGATAAGAGAATTACCCTTGTCCTAACAATAGAGTATGCGATCTTTCCAGTTGGAGAGAGTCTCCTTAGACTTCCAATTTTAAGCTCCTTCCGTCTACCCTGAGTTCACAGAGTTCTTGGTGAGAGCAGGAATAGACCCGATTTCGATTAATTCTGATGCTGCAGTGTTCGCAAGGAAACTCGTCGCTTCAATAGAGCAGAGGATCATGCTTGAGAAGGCTCTTGGAAAAGTGAAAGTGGACCCTGACGAAGATTAAGAATTGTTTTAGTGCAGGTGC
>JANXDK010000060.1 GCA_025059435.1 Thermoproteota archaeon | reverse complement strand
GTAGCTGGAATGGGTGCCGACCTTGTCGACTCATACATAGCAAGTATTGTGGCAGCTATGATAATAGGTGCAGAAAATGGTGAAAGCATCCTTACAGCTCTCCCACTCACAATCGCTGCAATAGGGCTTTTCGCCTCGTTAGTAGGAGTTTTAATCGTCAAACAGAGTGTGAAGGGCAATCCTGGTGCAGCTTTAAACAGAGGATCGTTTGCAACATGGATCATCTTTGCATTACTTCTCCTCGTCATTTCCTATTACTCAGGCCTGGAAGGTAATAAGTGGCTAGGGATATTTCTTCCGACCGCTGCAGGACTTGTAGCAGGAGTAGTAATAGGAATAACTTCAGATTACTTCACATCTATAGATAGGATGCCTGCTCAGAAGGTTGCGCGAGCTTCGATGACTGGGGCGGCGATAAACATTTTGACAGGATTCTCCTACGGTATAATCAGCATCGTCCCCCCTGTAGTGGGCATATGCGTCGCTACCTTGGCTGCTTGGCACCTTGCTGAATTTTTTGGGGTAAGCCCATACTACGGGATTGCAATATCTGCAGTCGGAATGCTTGCAACAGTAGGTATGACGATATCTGCAGATGCTTATGGACCTGTTTCAGATAATGCTAAGGGAATAGCTGAACAATCGGGATTGGGAGAAGAGGTTATTGAAATCGCCGATAGGCTTGATGCTGCAGGCAATACTACGAAAGCAATTACGAAGGGTTTCGCCATAGGTGCTGCAGCATTAACCGTCTTAGCGCTATTCGCAGCCTACGCCCAATTGGTTGACATAACATCCTTAAACTTGATGAAACCGGAGGTTGTTTCAGGAGTATTCTTAGGCGGAATTATGCCTCCATTACTCTCGGCTTTGCTCATTCTAGCTGTAGGCAGGAATGCCGAGAGGATGGTCGAAGAAGTTAGGCGTCAGTTTAAGGAGATCCCAGGCCTAATGGAAGGGAAATCTAAGCCGGATTACGCTAAATGCGTTGATATCGCTACCAAGGGTGCTATCAGAGAATTGATGCTGCCCTGTTTACTGGCAATAATAGTCCCAATCTTAACGATTGTTCTATTAGGCAAAGAGGCCCTAGCAGGCTTCCTAGCTGGAAGCATTGTTACAGGAGTTATTTTTGCGCTTTTCATGGCTAACTCCGGTGGGCTCTGGGACAATGCTAAGAAATACATAGAGTCAGGAGCCCATGGTGGCAAGGGTTCTGAAGCCCATAAGGCTGCAGTTACAGGAGATACTGTGGGAGATCCCTTCAAAGACACTGCCGGACCCTCATTGAACACTATGATTACAGTAATGTCGCTTGTTGCAGAAGTCTTTTCACCTTTAATACTTGTTTTAATATATTGACCCATTTATACAATATAGTTAGTCTTATAAGTGATTTTAAAACCCATAAAGTTAAGAAAAACGGGGGAAATAAGCATGTCTAAACCTTGGCACGCGATGGAGCCTGAGGAAGTCTTAAAAGAACTCGCAGCAAGTCGAGACGGCTTATCTATGCAAGAAGCTTGTGAAAGACTTAAGAAATACGGGTACAATGAACTCGTCGAGAAGAAGAAAACAGGACCCTTTCAGATATTTTTAAACCAATTTAAGGATATTTTTGTAATTATGCTTCTGATAGCGATTTTACTTTCCGTCATCATAGGTTGGTATAAAAGCACAACTCTTGAAAAACATAGTGATGGTTTTTTAGATGAGTATGTAGATGCTCTAACAATAGGGGTTATCGTTATGTTAAATGCTATTGTTGGATTTGTTCAGGAGTACAGGTCAGAAAAGGCAATAGAAGCGATGAAAAAGCTCACGGCTCCCCGTGCCAGAGTTTTACGTGAGGGGAAAGAAACCATTATTCCTGCGAGAGAAGTGGTATTGGGAGACATAATACTTCTGGAAGCAGGAGATAGAATACCTGCTGATGCCCGCCTGCTTGAAACAGTTGAATTGAAAACAGACGAGGCTGTTCTAACCGGCGAATCTACACCAATAAATAAATTCGTTAAAACAATTGATGAGAAAACTCCTGTTTCTGAGAGAAAAAACATGGTTTTCATGGGGACTTATGTAACTTACGGTAGGGGGAAAGCTGTTGTTGTGGCCACAGGAATGCAAACAGAGTTTGGTAAAATCGCTGAGATGGTACAGTCTTTGGGAGAGGAAGAAACCCCCCTAAAACAGAAGCTGGAAAAGTTTGCAAAGAAGCTAGGAACATTAATCGTAATTATATGTATAATCGTTTTTATTCTCGAAATACTTCGAGAAGGAACTCATTTTGAAAACATTATTGATATGTTTATGACTTCAGTTGCATTGGCAGTCTCCGCCGTCCCAGAAGGTTTACCTGCCGTGATCACGGTTTCTCTAGCCCTTGGAGCAAGGGAACTAGCAAAAAGAAACGCTATTCTCAGAAAGCTTAGTGCAGCTGAAACTTTAGGTTCAGTGACTGTTATCTGTTCAGATAAGACTGGGACTTTAACGAAGGGCGAGATGACCGTGCGGAGAATCTATGTAAGCAATAAAACAATCGAAGTCACCGGCGTGGGATACGAGGCTAAAGGAGAGTTTTTCTTAAACGGAAAAGCAATCAACCCGAAAGATAATGATGATTTATTTCTAATCTTAAAAGCAGCAACCTTATGTACAAATGCTCAGTACGATGGAAAAAACATTATTGGAGACACTACTGAAGTCGCATTAATAGTTGCCGCGGCAAAAGCAGGAATAATCAAGAGAGAAGTAGAGAATACATACCCTCGTGTTCACGAAGTACCATTTACCTCTGAAAGGAAACGCATGACAACAGTCCATATTACACCTGAGGGCGAGCTATACGCTTACGTTAAGGGTGCTCCCGAAGTTATTCTCGAGCGTTGTAAATATGTGATAGTCGAGGGGAAGATAGAAGAATTAGACGAGGCCAAGCGTATGGAAATTCTTAAAGCGAATGAAGAAATGGCAAAGGAGGCTCTTCGCGTTTTGGGTGTAGCGTTTAAGAAATTACCCAACATATCAATGGGAAACTTTAAAGATGAATATCTAGAATCTGAACTTGTCTTTCTAGGTTTAACCGGTATGATTGACCCACCTAGGGAAGAGGCTAAGACAGCGGTTAGGATTTGCGAGGAAGCAGGGATAAAAACAGTTATGATAACCGGTGACCATAGGCTTACGGCGGTTGCGATAGCTAGAGAGATGGGTATTTTGAAAGAAAACGATATTGTTCTCACAGGTGTTGAACTAGATTCCATGAGTGAAGAAGAGTTTGATAAAATAGTGGAGAAAGTCTCAGTTTATGCAAGAGTCTCTCCGGAACATAAATTGAGGATAGTTAAGGCTTTGAAGAAGAAGGGTCATATTGTTGCTATGACTGGTGATGGTGTTAACGATGCTCCTGCTCTTAAGCAGGCAGATATTGGTATAGCTATGGG
>JANXDK010000005.1 GCA_025059435.1 Thermoproteota archaeon | reverse complement strand
CCTCCTCAATAGGAGTAGGTACGGTTTTCAACGCACTCATGTTCGCATGGATCTCAGCTGGTGTCTTCCCATTCGGAGCTTTTCGTTAACAACTTAGTTTAAGATTCTTTTTGATTTAATTATTAAACATTTTTTAAAAAATAGTAATATAAAAAATTACTATTAACCTTTTTGCTTATTTTTATTAAATGAAAGATAATGATTTTAAACAAAACAACGATGTTGAGATAATAATCGATGCTAATGAAAGAGCACTCAGAGGGTTGTCGAAGTATTGAAGGATGAGAGGGTTAACAATATATGATTCTTTATACGTCATGTTTGCTTTGAATAAGGAATGTAAGCTTGTTGAAAAGGCTTAAGAAGTATTTTAGTTTATCATGAGAATCGCAGTTGTTGACATTTATTCTAGCGCTAATAAGTTGGGAAGAATGGGGGATTATTAAGGTTTAATAACCGTTATTTCCCAATTCTCGTGATGCAAGATTATTCGATCATCACTAAAGAGATAAGTAAAGCCTATAGGAAGGGAGAGGGAGGATTCCCATTTAAAAGAAAGAGTCAGAAGACTATCGTAGCACTTGACAACGTAAATCTAAGCATTGGGAGAGGAGAGCTCTTCGGCTTACTAGGGCCCAATGGTGCTGGTAAAACAACCCTCATTAAGATACTTAGTACTCTTATTATCCCGGATGCTGGTACAGCTTTGGTAAATGGATATGATGTCTTAAAGGAACCCGGTAAGGTAAGGGCTTCAATCGGTGTTGTATCCAGCGGTGAAAGATCATTGTATTGGAAACTTACTGCGAGGGAGAATCTAGAGTATTTTGCAAGGCTTTACAAAGTTCCCGATGAGGTAGCGAAGAGAAGAATCCGAGAATTACTGAGTCTTATTGGGCTTGAGGATAGGGCTGACGATCTTGTAGAGAAGTATTCTAGTGGGATGAGGCAGAAGCTTTCGTTGGTAAGAGCAATACTACATGATCCGGAAATCCTTCTTTTAGACGAACCAACCCTAGGCCTAGACCCAGGCTTCTCTAAGAGTATAAGGAGCTTCATAAGGGAGGAACTTAACAAGAAGCAAGGTAAGACTATTTTATTGACAACTCACTACATGGAGGAAGCTGATCAGATGTGTGATAGAGTTGCTTTCATAAACAAGGGCAGAATAGTTGCTGTCGACACTCCGGAAAGGCTTAAGACTATGATAGGTAAGAAAGAGGTTTTGAAGGTAGTTGTTGAAGAGCTTGGAGACAGTGTTTTAAACGTTGTTAAGACTCTACCTTTCCTAGAGGATTATAGAGTAACCGGTATGGAGCAAAGCAGTAGAAAAACCGTTAGGATGTACATGAAGAATGTTGATGCGCATATTCAAGAGATTGTTGAATCCTTCTCCAAGGCTGGATGCAGAATAATTTCTCTAAGCGTTGAAAAACCGACTCTGGAAGATGTTTTCATAAATCTCACTGGGGAGGCTTTAGGAGATGAATATTGACTATAGGAATATTATTCCAGAGTTGAAAGTATCTGTCTCTACCGCAAAGAAGGAAATAATGGTGAATCTAAGATATCCCCTATGGGTTATTTTCTGGGCTATAATGCCTATCTTCTGGCTGGCACCGTTCATATTCCAAGGTCATGCTCTAGTTGGCGGTAGGTTTTCAGAGTTCTTTGAAGAGCTCGCTGGAAGCGGAGACTTTGTAACCTTTGCGATAATCGGAAGCTCGCTTTACGCGTATGTTATGTCAGCATTATGGGGCATGGGACTTTCTCTCAGGAGAGAGCAATGGGGAGGAACATTGGAGGCGATACTAATATCCCCCTGCAATAAGTTCTCAGTGCTCTTTGGGAAAGCTCTTTCAGACAGTATTTTAACCTCTTTCTATGCTATTGTCCAATTTGCTTTAGCAAGTATGTTTTTCGGAGCCACGGTGAGGCTGGAGAACATTTTCTACGTAGTTTTAGTAGTATTACTGATGATACTAGCTCTCTACGGTATTGGATTCGTGTTGTCAGGCGTGATCCTGATGTATAAGGAGCCCGGTGCATTACTTAACTTTGTCGACACTCTAATATACACTATATGCCCAGTTAATTATCCTCTGAAAGCCCTAATGTTATTCCTAGGGGGAGCAGGTTATTATATTGTGATGGTAAGCATATTTTTCCCTTTAACTCCTACTTTGGAAATCTTGAGGACTCTCCTCCTACCCTCGTTTAAACCTTATATTAATATTGCCTTAGCGGCCTCCTATCTTATTGTTGCGACGATAGTCTTCTTAACTATTGGGATGCTTCTATTCAACTTTGTTGAGAAGAAAATCAGGGAGAAAGGAGGAATAGAGGCCTATTGAAGGAGGTGATATTAGCATGTGGCTGAGTTATGAGTTGAAAGTTGTCACTACAGTTGTGAAGAAAGAACTCGTTTTATACTTCCGGTATCCAGTTTGGGTTCTTTTCGACGCTCTAATGCCCTTGCTATGGGTACTCTCCCTAGTTATATACGGCATGGCGCTAGTTGGCTCATCGTATTCAAATAACTTGGCTAGGCTCACTAATACTGGGGATTACATTTCCTTCACCGTAGTGGGCATGATTGTCTCAAGCTTTGCATATTCAACGCTATGGGGCATGAGCTATGCTTTAAGAGGGGAACAGTGGAGCGGGACGCTTGAGTCAACCTTCCTCACACCATGCAGCAGGTTCTCAATACTACTAGGAAAGGCTTTGAGTTCTATGCTTACAACCTCAGTATGGGTCATAGTACAAATTACTCTCGTAACGCTTTTATTAGGTTTGAGAATCAATTTTATTAACCTGCCTCTTGCACTATTGTTTTTCCTAATATCCCTGCCCAGTTTCATAGGGATAGGCTTTTCCCTCGCAGGGATAGTTCTAGACTTTAAGGAACACAGTGCTTTTGTAAATTTTCTCAGTTCGTTACTCGGTCTTCTCCTACCAATATCTTATCCGCTAAACATACTTCCACCTTTCTTACGATATTTCTCGTATGCTTTGCCGCCAACATATGCTATAGAGGGAATGAGGAGCCTTCTCGTAATGGGTTGTAGCCTAAGCGAGTTGATTGGTCTAATAATACCCTTAGTTTTCTTCGACTTCTTCTGGCTTATTGCAGGAGTCACTATATACCTGGTTGAAGAAAGAAAAGTGTTGAAAAACGGGACTTTAGGTTATTACTAAAGCTGTTAATAATTCCAGCATATTCTAGCCTGTCTTAGGATGCTTTTTGAAGAAGTCCCAGATGAGATCAGTTATAGGAATCCCTGTTGAATTCCAAATATCATGCTCACCATCTGTGATTGTGTAGAAAACCACTTCAGTACCGTTCAAACCTCCAGTGTAAGTAACTTTAACAACTCTCCCATTACTACTCGTCTCAATTATAGGAGTCTTAGAGCAGTTATTGGCCCTAGCCCAGAATAGGACGGATTCATTAACTGAAGCAAATAAGGACCCTATGCTCTCCCCACCAGCATACGGGACTAATAAATCCTTTTTGCCATGGAAGATGATTACTGAAACAGGCTTTGAGGGATTGGCTATTACTAAACGCCCGTTTGAATATTTGCCTATAGAACCCGATACAACCGCAATAGCAGCAAAGATTTCAGATAGTTCAGCACCTAGACGGTGAGCCATCATCCCGCCGTTTGAGACCCCGGCAACGTAGATTCTCTTTGAGTCTATTTTCAAATCAGCCTGGGTTCTCTCAACGATCTTCCGTATAAACTCGACGTCATTAATCCTGTTCTGGAACGACTGGCCGCAACAGAAGCCTGCGTTCCACGTAGGATCTGATCCAGCTCCCTGTGGGTAGATCACGATGAACTTCTCCCTGTCGGCTTTATACGAGAAGCCAGTGTATTCCTCCACGCTTTTAGAGTTACCGCCCCACCAATGAAGAACAATGACAAGCGGCAACGGTGTTTTATCATCATACCCGAGAGGGACGTGCACCCAATAGTTCCTGATTAATCCGTTAACTTTCAGGGAAAGGTTATAGTTGCCGGGACGGTTGTACACCACTTTCTCCGACAATTCCGAGTTGGTTAAAGACTCAGGCTTATTTAATAATAGCGATGCTATTACGGTTATCAATACTATTGTTACTCCAGACATGATTAACAAAAACATCTTTTTCTTAATACTTGCTTTCGCATTTTTCTCTGCCTTCTCAGACATAAGACCAACCCCAAGCTTAAGCGATGTTATAAATGTATTTTTAAAAGCTTTATCATGAGAGAGAAGACGGGTACTTAGAAACCTTAAAAACCATCAAGTCTTAAAACTGGTTTTTCTGTTGGGACATCTCCTCTTCCTATCCTTTCGGCAAGATCTCTAACCCTGACCTCTATTTCATCTACTATTCTACGTGCGTCTTCAAGACTCATCTCAGCAGGATCCTCTATTCCCCAGTTCTCGACATACTTAACGCTAACCACAGGACACTCTGAGCCGCTGCATACTATTACGGCTATTTCCGCCTCAGCTTCCATCTCCTTAGAGAGCTTCTTGGGCTTTTTGCCTGAGATGTCTATACCTCTTTCCGCCATCAGCTGGATAGCTACAGGGTTTACTTTATCAGCCGGCTTTGGACCTGCACTAATTGCAATCCATCCTTCAGGAGGATTCTGGTTGAAAAATGCTTCTGCGACCTGGCTCCTGAAACTATTTTGTACACATACGAATAGAACCTTTCTAACCATCAGCCACTGGAGATAGAAACTTGTTGTTTTAAATATTATTGTTAGTGCCTTATTGAAAATCTTTCGAACTCTCCCTTATAATCCTCCCATTCTACTTTGATGTCTGTAACCTTTGCTCCAGGCGGTCCTCTTTTACAGAAATCAATCATCTTCTTAACTAGCCCCTCCTCACCCTCAAAGACTGCTTCAACCCTACCGTCTGGAAGGTTTCTAACCCATCCTTTGACACCGAGTTCGTCGGCAAGATTTTTAGTCTCGTATCTGAAGAAGACACCTTGTACCCTGCCGCTTATGTATACGTGTGCTCTAGTCATCAAGCTTATAAGAAAGCTCTTCTGAGAATTTTAAAAAATTTGCTTAAGTCATAGCCAGGCTTGAAGAGAAAACCTTCAGAAACACCTCATAAGCTTTTATTCCTTGGGTAAACTCTTCTACAGATATGCTTTCATTGACACTGTGTGCAAGCGAGGGGTCTCCTGGTCCCCATGCTATTTGCGGAGTACCCCATTTAACGCCCGTATAATTAAAGTCGGACGTACCGAGTTTTCTTATCAGCAAAAGGTCTCTACCAATTACCATCTTGACGGCTTCTCGAACCGAGTTCAACATAATCTTGTCTTTTACCGATACATAACCATCCAAATGGTCGAGAAACTCGTGTTGAACACTTAGGATATTCTTATTATTCTCACAGTATTCTCCCAAAGTATTAGTGAAGAGTTCTGAAAGTTTCCCGAAGCTTACTTCAGGAGGATAACGAAGGTTAAGGAAGGCTTCGCTTGAATCCGGTATCCTAGAATCACCGTAACCACCCTTAACCATCGTTATTGAAACTCCTATGTTGGAAAAAACATCTTTAGAAAAAGTGAACTTGGATTTCACGTATTCTACTAGTTTCATGAGTTGGATTATCGCATTAGCATCATCCATCGGTGAAGAGGAATGTCCCCCTTTTGTTGAAACCCTTATTCTAACATTTGCACTACCTCTGTAAGCTATTGCAGCAGCCCTTATGCCTGTTGGTTCGCCTATGATAACATAGTCTGGTGGCGAGAGTTTTTCAAGAAGATGCTTAATCCCCCTACTATCAGACTCCTCTCCTACTACAGAAGAGAACACTAGCCTCAGGCTCCTAGACTCATATTTTGAGGCGGCTAGGATCATCGCTAATAGGGGAGCTTTAGCATCCACAGCCCCTCTGCCAAACACTCTTTCAGATTCTACTTTAACGTCTATAATGCCTGGAACAGTATCAACATGCGAGCAGAATAGCAGAGTCCTGTATCCATCGCCTTTTTCACCGATTACATTGCCGATGCAATCCTTCCTTACATTTTCAAATCCCTTAGAAATCAATAGTGAGAAAACTTCCTCCTGCGCTTCGTCCTCTTCTCCACTTGGAGAATATTTGGAAAGGAGTTTAACCAGTTGTTGCACTGCTTCCGAGTTTAGACTCATAGCTCCTCATCACTTCAATAATTATGCTACATGCTTCGTCAACCAGGCTTAGTGGTATGTTTAAAGCTGGCAGGAGCCTAACTACAGTTGGGCCTGCTGTCAAAACGAGTACTCCCTTCTCAGTAAGAATGTCGACAATTGGTTTAGCTCTAACTCTGAGCTCAATTCCTATCATGAGGCCCCTTATCCTTAATTCTCTAATTATCCTTAGGCCTTTTAATTCTTCAAGCCTCTTAGAGAAGGCTCTAGACCTCTCCTCGACCTCTTTCTCAGTAACGGATTCTCGTAGAAGCTTTATCGTTGCAGCACCGGCTGCGCAAGCCAGTGGATTACCCCCATAAGTAGAAGTGTGAAAACCAGCTTCCTCAACTGTCGAAACCTCTTCGGTGAAGAATGTTACTCCAATGGGTATTCCTCCCGCCACACCTTTTGCAAGCATCGTTACATCAGGTATTACTCTCTCTTTTTCGAATGCGAAAAACGGTCCAGTTCTCCTCATCCCCGATTGTATTTCATCGAGTATGAGTAAAGCACCATTGTCAGAAGCGATTTCCCTAGCTGCCTTCAGGTATCCCTCTGGCGGGATTCTGACTCCACCTTCGCCTTGAACAGGCTCGAGGATTATTGCAGCAGTATCGCTATCAACCTTATTCTTAAGATCCTCCTCGTTGCCGTATTCGGAAAAGACGACTCTATTCCATATAATATGTTCCAGACCCTTCTTATAATCCGGGTTCCAAGTTATTGATAAAGGTGCCAGTGTTTTACCATGGAAACTTCTGTTAGCTGCGATAATCTTACTCCTCCCAGTTTTTTTGAATGCAGTTTTCAGAGCGAGGTCAACAGATTCTGCACCGCTATTGACAAGCAGCATTTTTGAAAAGAAACGCGATGTAAAGTAAGAAATTTCATTTAGGAATTCTGCCCTAGCATCATTATAGAATGAACCGTGACATGAAGATATTTTCTTCAATTGATTCACGATGGCTTCGACAATAACCGGATTAGAATGACCTAGTAAAGCAACACCATATGCAGACGTTAAGTCAATAAATCTACGTCCCTTCTCATCGTATACTTCAGAACCCTTTCCATTAACTATTGCTATGCGTCTCTTAATGTAAGTCTTTAGAAGAAGCCTATCTTCCATATAGTAGATGTTCTCCATATTTGACATCTTCATTTAACTATTAGCGTACCAAGACCTTTCTCCAACGCGCTTGAAACGGGTTTATTAACAAGCCCCGATGAAATCCTTACTGAGACAGCACCCTCTTGTAAGGCTTCTACGGAAGATTGAACCTTCCTCATCATGCCATGACCTATGCTTGGAAGCAGTACTGAAGCATCTGCCATCGTCAGAGACTCCACTAGCTTGCCTTCCACCAAGAGGCCTTCAACATTAGTAAGATATAGCAGTTTACTTCCAAGGGCCGATGCTACCTTGGCTGCGAACGCATCGCTATCTACGTTTAAAGGCTCAAAGCTCTTTCCAATCGCTATGGGGGCAAGAACTGGTAGGATGCTATTATCCAAGAGAAGCTTTAACAATTCCACGTTGATCTTCTCTATCTTACCTGTGTAACCCCCGTCTATTAGAACCCTCCTGCCATCGTCCCTCTTAACCAGTATCTTCTCTTTCCTGGTGGCACTTGCCAATGCTCCGTCGATGCCTGTTAATCCAATAGCGTTAACACCCTTACCCAAGAATTTCGATACAACCATCTTGTTAATCCGCCCCATAGTCATTAAATAAACCTGCATCGTTTCCCAATCCGTCACTCTACTCCTCATCCCGCTTGCAGATACGACAAACCTGGGTTCAATACCCATTTTCTTACACGTTTCCGTAACATCTGCACCTCCGCCGTGGACGAATACTACTTTCTCCTTCTTTGAATACTCCGCTATATCCGACACTATACTATCTAGCGTCTCATCCCGAAGAAGCGCACCGCCGACCTTGACGACTATCATTTCTCCGACACACCTAAGCAGGGTGTAGACCTGGAAAGTTTAAACCTTCCCTCTCATCGTAATTGAAAATTATATTGAAACATTGGACAGCATTTCCAGCCGCACCCTTAACCAGGTTATCTATTGCTGCAAAGAGTATTATCCTATTGAAATCAAGGTCTATTTCAAAGCCTATGTCGGCGAAGTTTGAGCCAATTAGATACTTAGGATCTGGGAGGCCATGGACCATTGTAGGATCTCTAACCAGCCTTATGAAAGGCTCCTTATCGTAAGCAGCCCTGTAGCATCTCCATAAGTCTTGAAGCGAGGGGGGTTTCTCAGTCGGACGAGTATGTATCGTCACCAGTATGCCCCTAACCATATTTACTGCATGTGGAGAGAAGCCTATCGAGAGTCTGTTTTTAGCAAAACGTGAAACTTCTTGGAATATTTCAGCTACATGTCTATGGCCAGCTGGCTTATATGGTCTTACTACACTATACCTCTCAGGATGATATCCTTCCAGAGTTGGAGAAGAACCCGCTCCTGAAGAACCTATTTTAGCATCTATGAATATCTGGCTTTCATCTATTATCCCACTTTTAACCGGCGGCACTAGGGCCAGGATGCTTGCCGAGGCCATGCATCCTGGGACAGCAACTAGCCTAGCTCTTTTTATATCCTCCCTATGGAGCTCAGGTAATCCGTAGACAGCAATGTTCAACAGATCAGGATAAGGATGCTTGAAGCCATACCATTTTTCGTACGAAGAAGGGTCTTTAAGCCTGAAGTCGGCACCCATATCTATGACTTTCAACCCACGGTCCAGTAATGTTTTAACAATATGCACTGATTGACCATGCGGTAGTGCTGTAAACACCACCTCAGCATTAATCACGTTCTCAACCTTAGGTTCTACGAAGCTAAGTTGACAGACTTTCCTGAGATTGGGATGAACCTTGTGAACTGGCATACCGCTGAACCTTTTAGAAGTCGCTGCAACTATCTCAACTTCACTATGCGAAAGGAGTATTCTCAGTAATTCTCCACCAACGTATCCGCTTGCACCATATATGGCTACCTTAACCAATTCCCCACCTTAATCGTAAAGACGGGTATTTAAGAACATTTGTTTAAGCAGGCTTTTCTGGGATTGGTTAAACGATCTATCTTTTCATCAGTGACACTAAGTATTTGATAACTTTCTCCGGTATGTTTATGCCAGTAGCCTCCATACTACCCCTGAACTCTGGTGTCGGATTTACTTCGTTAACAAGATAACCTTCTCTTGGAGACTCTAAAACGTCAACTCCCACGAATTCTCCTCCGACTGCTTCAACTGCCCTAAGAACTATTTCAGCAAGCTCACTGTTGACTTCGGCCTTTTCACTCCTACCGCCCAACGCTATGTTTGTTTTCCACTGATCTGGGGGAGATATCCTGTATATTGCAGAGACGATCTCACCACCTATTACGGTAACTCTTATGTCACGTCCTGGCTTCTCCACATATTCTTGAATATAGTAAATCTGGTATAGGGGACTCATATACTGACGATCTTCTAGTATTGCTTCAGCAGAATACTTATCCCCTATGAGTGAAATAAGCCTACCCCAGCTTCCGACAACAGGCTTTAAAACAGCTGGATAACCGATTTTGCTCAAGGAGTTTAAAGCAGATTGGTAGGAAAAAGAGAGTACTGTCTTAGGCGTTTTGACACCTTTCTTAATCAATTCCATGGATGCAAAGAGTTTGTTGCCAGCTGTCTGAAGAGTTTTGAAAGAACTGACAGACTTTATTCCAACACCCTCGAGATAACTTGAGAAGTGAAGAGACTTGAAGTACGAGACGCATCTGAGTAATACGACATCGATATCTCGGATTTCAACCCCTCTTTCGTTTAGCGTAAAGAAAAACTCGTCTATATTAAGCCTTTTGAACGGTACTGAAAGATTTTCTGCTGTTTTGAAAAGCTCTTTTTCCTCAAACCTTATCTGGTCATAAAAAATGCCCAGGGGCAATTCCTGATTCTACTCGCCCCAGTCTTCTCCTGAAAGCTGTACTTTCCTAGTTTTGACTAATTCGCCGCCTAATTCGACTACCTCAAGATCCGAGCCGCATTCCGGACATGTTACTACTTCACCAACTATGGCATCATCAGAAACATCGAATATCGCTAAGCATTCCTCACATTCCGCCTTCATAAGGGTTTGAAATCATATTTCTCCTACTTATAAATTTAGCTTTTAACGGAACGTACTTCGTTGGCTCTAACTGTCGACAAGCCCCAGAGCTGTATGAAGCCCTCAGCAAGAGATTGGTCAAATTTTGAAAGAGAAGAGTAAGTAGCCCTCTTCTCATCATACAGTGATTTGAGGGATCTTCTTCCAACAACCATTGCTTCACCTTTAAAAAGTTTAACCCTGACTTCACCATCGACGTTTAATTGAGTATAGTCTATAAAAGCATCAATAGCCTTTCTTAGAGGTTCAAACCATAGGCCAGAGTATACTAGCCAAGCCCATGTTGTTTCAATCCTCTTCTTCTCCTCCAGCTCCAGCCTAGTTAGAACAAGTTTCTCAAGGTCTTGATGGGCTCTTATTATGGTTAGTGCAGCAGGCGCCTCGTAAACTTCTCTAGACTTTATTCCGACAACCCTGTCCTCCATATGGTCTATCCTCCCAAAGCCGTGAGAACCCGCAATCTCGTTTACTCTTGTTATGAGGTCCATTGGATTAAGACGTTCACCGTTCAGCTCCACGGGAACTCCTTTCTCGAAACCGATTGTAATATATTCGGGGGTATCTGGAGTTTTCGAAATAGGCTTGCTCCAAACAAATGCTTCCTCGGGAGGCTCTACCCAAGGATCCTCTAGTTCACCTCCTTCAACTGACCTGCTCCAAAGGTTATCATCTATGCTAAACCTGCTCTTCTCCCGTTCGATTTTCACGCCCTTTTTCTCTAAGTATTTTACTTCTTCATCTCTGCTTAAGCCCCATTCTCTGACGGGGGCAATTATTCTCAAACTAGAGTTTAGTGATCTTATTGATACTTCAAACCTGACTTGGTCGTTGCCTTTTCCAGTGCAACCATGTGCAACGGCAGAGGCATTTTTCTTCTCGGCAACCTCCACTATTTTCGAAGCTATTAGGGGCCTAGATAAAGAAGTACCCATCGGATAAACTCCCTCGTAGAGCCCATTAGCCTTAATTGCTTTGAAAATGTAGTCTTTGACGAACTCTTCTTTAGCATCTATTTTAACAACCTCCACTGCTCCAAGTTTTTCAGCCTTATCTATGACTGATTCAAAATCCTCTTTCTGACCTACGTCAACGATGACTGCAATAACATCCATACCGTATTTTTCTTTTATCCAAGGTATCATCACTGAAGTATCTAATCCCCCGGAATAGGCAAGTACACATAGCTCGTCCAATATTTCTCCACTGTTTTCTATCTAGAAAACACAACCTTTTTAAGAATTTCCTCAAAGCTTAAAAGTATGAATACGAAGACAACCAACCTGATTCTAATTTCCATATTATTATTGATGCTTAGCGTTAACACTTTTATAAGGAGGGCTTCGGGAAAGGAACAGTTAAGCATATCATTGTATAAACCTCCCAAGGTTGATGGTATAATCTCTAGTGGCGAGTACCCAATCGTACAATTTGATTCAGTATGGGGAAAACTGTATGCAGTGCATGACGGTAGCAATATAATATTTGGAATATTCTTAACAAATAATTGTAGAGGCTTCGATCTTTTATTCAACACTGGATCTTTGGAGACCACAATATTATCCACGAGTACGATAAGATATAGCATTAATAGGTCTGGTGTAATAGAACAATATTACGGTCATTTTAGTAATTGGATTGCAAGCAACATAAGCGACATCTCCTTTAAAGCGGCCAATAAAACTGGAGGCTGGGTTGTGGAATTAGCAATTCTTTTGACGAGTCTTACCATTTCTCCAAACACTGAGAGAAAAATAGGTTTTGCAATGGTAATCTATGAAAAAAACATTAATTACTCTTGGCCCCAGAACATTTCATTTTACAATCCTTCAACATGGGGCATTATCTATTCTCCGGATAATTGGGCTACTAAAAACGACATCTGCTTAGAAGTCTTCCTGGATAAGGAGAAGGTAATTGCAGGCTCTAACATCACCTTTATAGCGATTATCACGAATAAGGGAGATGCTCCGATACCAGACTATCACATAAGGATCTGGTTTGACGATCAGCTTATAGAAGATTCTACAGCAAGCAGTCTCGGACTCAAGACGCCGTTGGAGAAGACAGATAGGGTAAGGTATGAGAGGAAGATCATTAATGCTCCTTTTGGCAATCATACTTTGAAGGCAAATGTAACCGGTTTAGGAATATACTATGATTTTGACAGTAAGAACAACTTTGGGAAGAAGAGTTTCTTAGCCAAGTATGCTAAGATAGAGGTCTCGGGAATACCTGGAATTAGCGTTAGTCTAGAGGGGGAAAGCCAGACAATACCAGAGGAGGGTACAGTAATATTCTATTCTACGGTGGGAGTTAAAAAGATTAAGGCTGAAAAGGTTTATAACCCATCAGAAGGATTAAGATATGTCTTCATCCAATGGAGAAATGACAGATCTGTTTTTAACAATCCGGAGTTAACCTTAAATGTCAATGGCGACTCTTCCCTTACCTTGGAGTATAGAAAGGAATATTTCGTTAACCTGAGCTTTAGAGATAGGAATAATTCTCCTCTTAAACCATCCTTCTATACTTGTGTATTCCCAAATGGTACTTTTTACAACGGTACTTTGAGAAGCCTATGGTTGACGAGTGGTGACTTGAGAATAATGAGTGTCAGTTATGCTGGGCTGAACGTCTTGGATGAAACAAAGGTTTACAATATACATGGGCCTAAGGAAATCAGTGTTTCATGTAACGTTTTAAGTGGGACCATAAGGATAGTCGATCCGTTTTCTACTCCCATAAGCGGAGCTGAAATATCCGCAATATTTCTGAATAACACTAGGAAAACATACGTCACCGACTCAAATGGAATGTTAAGCATGAATAGAGTAGTAGGCGGGAGAGTTAAGCTTACGGTAAGTCACATGGGTTATTCTATGACTGCTGAAGTTGATTTTTCAAAGGAAGGCGATATAACGATTAGAATACCTATGTCTATAAACATAGTGTTGATAATAGTGGTTGTGATCTCAATAGTAGCTTTAACCATATTTTTAAAATTATTCTCTAACAAGATATTCCGGAAGAAGAGTGAGAGAATATCCGTTAGAAGAGAAGAATATGAGTTTGAAGAAATATAATACCTCTTATTTTCTATTTCTCCACCGTATCTTCGGAAGCTAAGACTTGTTCACAAAGCCTTCTAAGTTCTTCAAGAGGAGTAAGCTCTAGAGTTTCTTCTCCAACAATCCCAATATTCTGCTCATATGAAAGCCTGAGTGTTTCAAGATTTTTTAAATCAACATCCTCTGATATTGTTAGATAGGCTAGTTTAACAAGTATTTCTGCATCAATCAGAATACGAGGTTCTTTACGTTGCAATTTGTTATTCTAGGTAATTTAAAGAGTAAAGTATAAAAATCTTTATTTAATACGATTTAGTATTCTTTTCATCTTCAGCGCATCAATCTCAAGTAATGGAGATTCACAAACTATGATGAAAGAATATCCTTTTTCAACTATTATCTCGGCAAGCTTTTTAAAATCTGGACCATATCCACTTCCAAGAGGATGATGCTTCCTCTCTCCTACTCCCTTCGAAGTTGTTTCAACTTCTGAAAAATGCACCACAAGGTTTTTCATCCCTTCACTACCAAGAGACTTCTCAACTGTATCTAGAATCTTCTCATAATCCCCACGGCTTTTAATAAAACCACCCGTCCTAGCGTGAATATGTGCAAAGTCGAGGGTAAGCCTCACTCCATCGAAATATGTTGAAAGCTCGATAAGTTCTTCAAGCGATCCGAATTGATTCGGTTTTCCAGTAGTCTCCGGACCTAGTTCAACTCTAATCTTCCTCTCTTCAATTTTATCTAGCACTGTTTTCAAAGACTCTTTCTGAATCTGCATTGCAAGCTCCTTAGGAAATCCACTGTAGTATCCTGGATGAAAAGTAAGGTGGAAGGCACCCATCCAAGATGCTATTTCAGCAGATTTTAATACTCTTTGGATACTCTGTTTTCTAATTATCTTCTTATTTGAAGAAAGGTTTATGGCATAAGGACCATGGAGGGTAAGCAGTATTCCGTTTTCGGAGGCAGCTGAACCAATCTCTGAAGCAGGCTTCCTACCTATGCGTATGCTTCTAACAGCCTGATACTCCATTGCATCCAATCCTATTTTCCTGAGATACTCCATTGCACTAGCTCCATGTGGACCTTGTAACGGAAAGCCTGCTGGACCTATTCTGCAAGATTTCGTCAATAACTTAGTTTTGAAAAGCTCTTTATTTAAAGATTCAGTTTATCCTCTGAGCGATTTTAATCTTCTTATCTGCTAAAAGTTTCTCATAGTATTCTTTCCAACTATCGTCCACTGGTCTGAATTTAAATCCATAGCTTATTATTCCGTTGTCTCCTTGTTCGAAAAGCTTTCTAAAACAAGCTTCCACCTTCATTCCGATGTAAACTTCCTCAGGTTTACAGTCCACTATCTGCGACATAACCCTTGGACCCTCTTCAAGTTCGATTAATCCTATTATATAGGGAGTGTAGTTCTCAAAGGTTTTAGATCCGACGTTTATGACAGTGTAGCTGAAGACCCTTCCCCTGCCAGAAAACTCTATCTGTCTAGTCTTACCCTTTCTACGACACTTTGGACAAATCTTTCTCGGAGGAAAGAAACTAGTCTTACAGTTCTCACAGTAAGTACCTAATAGTCTGTATCTCTCCTTCATACTTCTCCAATGCCTAGGTATGCCTGAGTTGCTCATTTCCAAATCACCTCCTGGAGAGAATAGTTACCACTGCTGTAGCGCCAGATCCACCAACATTATGGGCCAAGCCCACTTCAGCACCATCAACCTGTCTTCCTCCCTCAGCCTCTTCTCTCAACTGTTTTACGATCTCAACTATTTGTTTAATTCCCGTCGCACCTACGGCGTGTCCACCAGCCTTTAGTCCACCATCAGTATTCACAGGGATTTTACCACCGACGTATGTTTCCCCTTCATCATAAAGTTTAAAGCCCTCACCCTTACGACAAAAGCCAAGGTCTTCTAGGGCAAGTATCTCCGCTATCGTAAAACAGTCGTGTACTTCAACAACGTCAATATCTTTCCTTTCAAGCTTTGCTTTTTTAAAGGCCTTCTCGGCAGCGTAAACCGTAGCGTCAAGAGTACAAATATCCCTCCTCTCGAGTAGACTAAGAGTATCGGAAGCCTGTGCTACAGCCTCTACCTTTATTGGCGTATCAGTATACTTCTTTGCCTCATCTAAGGGGGCGAGTATGACGCATGCAGCCCCGTCTGAAACAGGACAGCAGTCATTCCTCCTAAGCGGATAGGCAACAATCGGAGAAGATAAGACGTCTTCAACCGTTATCCTGTTCCTGAAATGTGCTAACGGGTTCATACTGCCGTGGTAATGGTTCTTAACAGCCACTT
>JANXDK010000059.1 GCA_025059435.1 Thermoproteota archaeon | reverse complement strand
TCCTGCTTTCCTTCATATCCTTGCTCCGTGTCAGTTCGGCTGGCGTTATGAACCGAATTTGACGATTAAGATGTCGAGAATGGCTGTCGAAACAAGGCTATTTCCGATTTACGAGATTGAAGACGGTCAGCTGAAGATTAACTTCAGGGTTACAAAACCTACACCAGTTGAAGAATACCTTAAGATTCAAAGGCGTACTAGACATCTTCTAGAACCTAAGAATGCTGAGACTCTTCAAAGGCTTAAGGCTTGGATCGAGTGGAACTGGCAACGTCTCGAGAACCTGGAGAAGGCTGGTAAAATATTCTAAAAAGGAAGCTTAACTGATCTAAAAATTGGGGCTATGCGCCCGCTTAAACCCGGAATGTTAGCTTATGGTTATATTAGTGCTGGATGTTAAATAACCTTGGAACAGGAAATTAATATCAACTCCAATTAGTCTTTTAAATGCTCGTAAATGTACTAAGGCTAGCTGTAATATTTTTGACAATATATTTCTTGGGTATTGAAGCTGGATTATTAATCCACACTTACTTAGGATAAGAACTTTATGGGTAATGTTCTTCTGATCGATAGCCCTTAAATGGTTAAATGCCCCGAAATTCAAAATGAGGATGTGGTAGTATTCGAATCATACATGTTATTTATATACATAAAACAACATCAAAAAACTGATGCTAAGCAAAAATACCTAAGAGAATAAATTTTTATAATTCTATTTTAAATTGATTTAACGTGATACGGATGAATGAGTATACCAATAGTCTTAGATACCGATATCGGTGACAATGTAGACGACGTCCTTGCTCTATTATTTGCGTTAAAATGCAGAGAGCTGGACCTCAGGGCTGTTACTGTTGTCTATGGGGATGTTGAATCTAGGGCTAGGCTTGCCTCAAAACTTATTTCTGCTACCGGTTTGAAAATACCTGTTTCCCTAGGTTCTTCAAAAAACATTCTGGGTTTTGCTCCCAGCTGGAAACCCCTTTATGCTGAAGTATTGGAGGATGAGTCGGGTGAGTATCTGAACCTAATTGGACTACCTGCTTGGGCAGTAATAGCTGAAAACGTATTGAAAGTAGACGGTCTAAGAGTAGTTAGTACGGGTCCCCTTACAAATATTGCTCTAACACTTCTCTCAATGCCCGATGTTAAAGATAAGCTTAGACTAGTTTCAATGGCCGGGTTTTTCAATGGTTCAGGGGCTGAGTACAACGTGAGATGTGATCCCGAGTCTTTAAATCTAATTCTCAGATCAGGAGTTAAGCCTCTACTGGTAGGGTTAGATGTTACACTAAGATGTATAATGCCCTTAAGCATGATTGAAAGGCTCAGGTCTAGCGAGAAGCCGGAGCACAAGCTTGTTTACTCTATGCTTGAAGCATGGAGGAAGAATACTGGTCATAAGCAACCTATTCTACACGATCCCTTGGCCGTAGCGATAGTCGTAGACGACAAAATCGTGTCTATTGAGAATGCTAGAGTCGAAGTTGAACTTAAAGGTGAGTTTACCAGAGGGTTTACTCTTATTGCTGGAAGTATGCCTAATGCTTCGATATGCTTAAGTGTTAACGTGGAGAGATTCCTGGAGCTTTTCGAGGAAGTAATATTTTCATGATCGCCTCTTTAATCAATATGGTTTTCTCTTATAATTTAAACCCTGCCTAATACCCCTCTAATTATACAAAAGCTAAATTTAGGAAAATACCTCTAATGACGTAGAAGAATGATAAGCATATCGAGGTAGCTAACTTTTCTGCTTTTACTAAGGCATTGTTTCCCTCTTCTAACGTTTCACTGCTTAACCACTATCTGGTATTGCCATCTTTAAGATAAGGTTCTTTTTTAGCGATTAATTCTCATTCAACGACTTCGTTCTGCCAGGCTATTCTCCAGAAAGTACAACTTCTTTTCCGCCTTATTAGATTAATATATCGTGATAGAAAATTTCCTTCGATTTGTTATTAAGGTAAATATCACTCCATTATGTTTATTTTCGTAGAAAAAAGAACGGGCCCGCCGCGATTTGAACGCGGGATCTTCGGCTCCGGAGGCCGACGCCTTTATCCTGGCTTGGCCACGGGCCCTTTTAAAACTTATTTACACATAGCTTTTAAACCTAATCTGTTTCAAGTGGGCGGGAAAAGCAAGAGTAAGGGCAAGTTCGTGTTCTGGGCTGATGTGGTCGCGGAATCGGCTATTGAACATGCTAAGAGGAACGGCATGTCTGTTGTGACTGTCAAGAGCGGCGGCTCTCCCTCAGGTGGTAAACATATAGGCAATATGAACGATCAGATTCGCGCATTCTTCATATACGATGCGGTGAAGAGAAAAGGCATTCCCACAAGGCTTATTTATACTAATGACGATATGGATCCACTTAGGACAATTCCCCCATCGGCTCCAAACGGGGATGGCGAATGGCATTTTTTTACTCAGGAAGAGCTTTCAACACTTGAGAAATACTTGGGCTGGCCATACTGCCGAATACCAGACTTATTCGGATGCCACAAGTCATGGAGTGAGCATTTCAACTCAGTTATACAAGATGGTTTAAACAAGATAGGCGTCTCGATGGAGAATTATAATAATAGTGATTCCTACGCTAATGGTTATTTTCTCGAGATCACTAGACTCACATTATACAATACCAGTGTCATCAGGGAGGTTTTAAGCAGGTATCAGAAGACTATAGAGAAAGATTGGATTCCTTTTCATGCTATATGCGAAAACTGTGGTAAAATAACCACCACAGCAGTGGGCTTCAACCTTGAAGACAACACTGTGGAATACGAGTGTCGTGGTAGGGTGCTGGCTGGTAAATACGTTATAAGGGGATGCGGTCATAAGGGTGTTTCAACTCTTAAGGAAGGAAAGCTTCCCTGGCGTATCGAGTGGGTTGCCCAATGGAAAGTGTTTCAAGTGAATGCGGAGCCTTTCGGAAAAGATCATTACGAGGGCTCTTGGAAATCTGGACAAGCACTGGCAAAAGAGGTCTATGGTATAGAGCCTCCTGCAAGCTTAGTCTACGAGTTCTTCTTAGTGGATGGGGAGAAAATGTCCAGTAGGAAGGGTAATGCATACATACTTCAAGATCTCCTCAAGGTTTTAGAACCTGAAGTTGTAAAATACCTTTATACTAAGAGACCAATGATGCAAAGAAATATCGACCTTAAGAATCTCCATTTACTCGTTGAGGAGTTTGACAGGTTTGAAGAGAGCTTTTTCAACAAATCTTCTGAAGAAGCTGAGCGTATCTATCCTGTTCTTATGGGGAATGTTCCGCATAAAAAACCATTGAGGATAAGCTATTTGCTCGCAAGCTATCTCGTCCAATTTTATCCTATTGAAGAAGCTTATAATAGTCTTGTCAGAGCAGGGTTGATTAGCGAAGACTTTTCAGAGTACGATAGGAATAGAATATTACTCAGGCTGAGATTGGCTAGGAACTGGTTATCGAAATTTGCAGATTCAAGCAAATACGTG
>JANXDK010000058.1 GCA_025059435.1 Thermoproteota archaeon | reverse complement strand
GAGAACTCGGATGAGCGTAATAAAAGTGAAAAAATGAAAAGCCGCCTAGAAGAGATTTTAATTTCTGATTGAGGAGAAATGACGACCATAGAGAAAATTGTTCACAGACTTCCTTTTGAAAAAATCATTGGACAAGTAATAATGGGTTATGTTAAGGATGCCAGAAGCCTTGGAGATTTCAAGAAGATGGTATTGGAAAATGCTTTGGGAGGATTGATAATAGGGAGAGGAGTACTCTCGAGTACTCGTAATATTGGAAGAGAACTTAAAGAGTTGGCAGACCTATATAAGAAGAAATACGGATTTTCAATCATTCTAGCAACTGAACGAGAAGGAGGTAGGATGGAAAAACTGCCGCAGCCCTCTACGGAACTTCCGAGTCCGATGGGCATAAGTGCTACTGGAGATGTGAAGTCGGCTTACATAGCTGGATATATAACTGCCCTTGAGCTTAGAACGCTGAGCATCAATGCAAATCTCGCGCCTGCAGCCAACCTCTACCCATACGAGACGACGTTTGGTTTCAAGGAGAATAGTTTTGGTGACGATCCTGAGGAAGTATCCGAATACGTGGCAAATTACATCAGGGGATTAAGGAATGGAGGCGTGCTTTCCTTCGTCAAATATTTTCCGAGGAGGTTTTTCGACCAGCGTGATAGAAACCTAGAGGACCTTAGCGAACTCTATAAGAGAGATTTCAAGCCCTTCCAGGCTGCTTTCAAAATGGGTGTAGAAGGAGTTATCATAGGGCATACACCGCTTCCCGCGGTGGATAGTGTTAACACGCCTTCTTCCTTATCTTTCAAAGTTGTTGAAAAAGTTGTAAAAAGAAGATTGGGTTTTAAGAACATAGTGATAACTGATTGCCTAAACGGCGAAGACCCCGCTGTAAATATTGATCCAGAGAAGGATGCGGTAGCCGCTTTAAAAGCCGGAAACCATATTGTCGTACCCTCTTCCCGTGAAGACGAAATTAGGAATACATTAGAGAGGATAATAGAAGAATCTGGGAAGGATAGGGACTTCTGTGAAAAGGTTAAAGAAAGTGCATTAGAAGTCCTCAACTTCAAACTCAGGAAGCTAGAAAAGTTTAAGAAAACTCCAGATAAAACCCGTGGTAGCCTCGTAAATAGGAAAAGGGCTTGGAAGCTTTTCCTAAAGAGCATATCTATAGTGAAGGGGATTGACGAGCTTCCCCTAAGATTCTTAGGTAAGCCGCTAGTCATCATCGGAAACAGGTTTAACAACCTTTTAGAAGAATCGGAGAAGAAGATGCTCGTAGAGACTCTTAAAGAAGAGTTAAATAGTTTCGAGGTTTTCGAAAATGTTGACGAATTATCTAACAAGAGGTTGAACGAACTTTACAGAAACACTCCCAGTAACACTCTAATAATGGTTTTAACATATAATCTTCAGGAGGATAGTAGAGAGACTTATGTTCTAAAAAGGCTTGTCGAATTCTTTAGAGAGAGCGTTGTAATATCATTGGGTTCTCCTGAGGATTTAATGTTGCTCAGCAATGCGAAGATGTGTTTAGCAGCCTTTACGCCAAGCGTTATTGCGGTTAAAGCAGCCCTTAAAGCTTTAAAAAGCAAGACACCTCCATCGGGTAACCTTCCCATTAAAATAAGCCTCAGACAATAAGCTTCAGAGAGATTAATATATTGCCTATTGTCCAACTAGGCTGTTGAAGTGGTGGAGGTTACCTTTTAAAGCGGTAGACGGGAAGCCGTGCTCCAACACTTACAGGCTTGTGAATAATTTTATTGAAGCAGGATTTAACGTCAGGAGATTCATTGGTCTGAGAAGCGTAAAGGGAGCGGGATTACAACCCGGGGACTTCGTTATAGGTGTCGATGATTATTACTCCGAGCGTTTGATTAACGACCTCGCTGCAGAATATGGTGTTGACCTCAAGCCGTTAAGGTCTTTTGATTCTGGAAGCACTGTGGCTTTGAGTATCCCGTTGATAGGAATTTACAGCGGTGAAGGGGCTGAATTATCCTGTGTTCAGGACGTGATAGAAGCTTTGGAAGGGATGGGTTTTAGGAAAATATCCCTCTTAACCGGACCATTATCTCCTGGTGATTTAAGTAGTATCGACGTATTTATCTTCGGCGGAGGCGATATCTTTAGGATTATAAGCTCTATTAGTCTGGAAGAGGCTAAGCTAATCAGGCAATTCATAGAGTCTGGAGGAGTTTACGTAGGTATTTGCACGGGAGCGATGCTATTGGTTAAGCCTGTTAATATTTTCAATACGGCTTACGGAAGGTTTGAAGCATGGGAAGAGCTTCAGATCGTAGAATGCGAGATCTTGAGCGATAGCGTCTCAGAATTTAACTGGCCAGTTTTCTCAGGAAAGAGGTTTGGGGAAGTCTTAATGACGTATCCCGTCAAAGGATTAGTTAAATCTAAAGTGGTTAGGAGGGGGCTTTTAACACTGGGGTATGCGGGGAGGGTCACAATGCTCCATACGGGACCTTTGATTAAAGCTATCGATCCTAGGAAGGTATTTGGAAGAATAGAATCTATAACTGAGAATGTTGAATATGGTATACCGTGTGAAGAAGCTGTTAGAAGAGCCCAGGGTGCAAGTAGCATTATCATGGCTGAACACGGTTCCGGCAAGATAATACTCTTTACTTCACATGTTGAGAATAGAAATACTCCAACTGCACAAGGACTCTTAGGAAACGCTCTGTTTTTGAAAACATATGGTAGTGAGGGGAGATGCGCACAGCTTGGAGAATTTAAAACGGAGGCTTTTGTAGAGGCTTCAGAGTCTTGCAGACTCATGAAGCTGATTAGAGATGCTGTTAGCAAGCTAGTGGATCAAATTGAAAATGTAATACCATGGCTATACGCCAGTCAACTTATCCAAGAAGCAACTCAATTGATTATGTTTGAACAAGCTGTTAGAAAAATTATGTCGAAAGAAGATGTTTTACTAAAATCGATAGAAGAATCTGTGGAGACAAATATTGTAATTCAGGAAATTAAAAGGAGGAGGGTTACAAACATTCAAGCAGAGCATCTTTCCAAAAGTTTTGTGGAATGGGGTTATGTAATGAGTAAGGCCAGAAAGGCTCTGTCGCCAATACTAGAGAAAATAATTGAAAGTCAAGAGATTATGGCGGATTTGTCTACGACCATCATATCTTCTGATAAAAGCGATGTTGAAAGGAGGTTCGCCTTCTTATGGAATATCCTGGCTGGCGGTAAGGCGTACCCAGAGAAAGGAGTATTATCATCATCACCTGGAGTATTATCACCATTGACAAGCTTATTGCTTAATTTGAGCGATTCGATTGAGGAGATGAGGTTCCTCAGGAAGGTATTAACTTACTTGAAATACTAAACATATTTTGAGAGTGGAATATCCTTATGGAACTCGTCGAGCGACATCGGGGTATAAGTAGATTCATGATTATTATTCTTAAAACGCATCGCCTCCACTATCTTCTCAGCTACTTCAAGGCTTGTAACCACCGGTATTGCAAACTCAACGGCAGTCCTCCTTATAATATACAT
>JANXDK010000057.1 GCA_025059435.1 Thermoproteota archaeon | reverse complement strand
TACATTAAACGTAATACAAAAATAGTATATAAACTTTTATATGACGCAAAGACAACGAGAATTTTTCACTCCCGCATGATGTAGCCGTATTCAAGCCTTTGGATTCCAATTTGTTCAAAATGCTTTAGGCACTTGGTTCTAAGCTTAGTGAAAGTACCGTCGTCCATAATGGCAATTCCGTCTCTACAGATTTCCCAGAGAAGCGGATTAGACTCTGAAACCTCTTCTGGGGCAAGACAGACTGGTTCCACCGGCTTCTCGTAGTCCCATTTTTCCAAAACCAGTCTCACCCTATTCTCTATACTCATGCTCGAGAAATCGTCAGATATAATGAGAAGGTCAACGTCACTCCATTGTAAATTCTCCATCCTAGCATAAGACCCAAATAAAATTATCGAGTTTATCCTTAACCCCATTTTGCTCGCAAGCCGGAAAACAGCGTCGATAAGCTTTTCCTCAACAACCAAGGTTCTCATCAACAAAGTCCAGTAGTTTCTTAGCGCTTTCAATAAGCCTTTTAGCTTTAGACTCGTCATAAAGCTCGTAAGGAGGTGCGCTCGCGGCATTCGGATACCTTGATGTCAAGTAGTGTACATCCAGCTCTCTAGCACAACTGTATAATGCTTCATCAATTTTTAAACCCTGTATAGCAAGCTGGTCTAAAAGAAACTTGCAGGAGTGGGTCAAATGATAGCCGTGCTTGTGAATCACGAGGGCTTTCAACGCTTTCTCACTCGCTTGATGCGAATGATAAGCTGCTCCTTCGAAAAACCCAGATTTTAAAAGCTCTTCAGCCATTTTAATATCTCTCTTAGCTTGTTCAAGCCACCATTTGACTTCCACTCTCACAGCTTTCCCTACTATTCTTCTACTAATAAGCTTATCCAAATGAACTCAGGTTTTTAACTAAGAACCATCATTACTTCATAGCTTTTAACCTTAAGTTTGCCCTACGTTTTTTCAAAGAAGCTTCAATGCACGAATCGGTTTGCCAGGATTCTTAAGCATTGTCAACTGAAAGCATCGTAATAGTCTGATTTTTCAAAAAGCATATATCTTTGCATAATGCTCAACTCAACTTAATGGTAAATGATGCACCAATATTAACTTGCAGGTTTGGTTTAGAGGCGATAACAGACAATGATAGAAGGACTTCTCAGAGAGCTCCTTAAACTTCTTGAAGAATTCTTCGGTGGGGAATTGGTAAGCGTTATCGTCTTTGGATCAGTTGCGAGAGGAAATGCTAAGCCGGCTAGTGATACCGATGTGCTCGTCGTCGCCAGAAACATGCCTAAAAGCATGAACGACAGGATGGAAATTATGGCGAAAAATCTTAATGAGATTGGAGAAGACTGAAACCTGCCGTGAGCTAAGAGAAAAAGGAATCTTCACATTGATACAATTTCACCCGCTTAATGTTGAAGAAGCAAGTCTTAACAGGCCAATATATCTAGACATGGTTGAAGACGCGGTCATACTTTTAGACAAGGATGATTTCATGAAGACCATATTCACAAAACTTAAGAAAAGACTTATGGAGCTTAATGCGAAAAGGGTTTATCTTGAAGACGGAACATGGTTCTGGGACCTTAAGCCAGATATTAGGCGAGGAGAAGCTGTAGAGATATGAATACGGAAGCGATGGCCAGGACCTACCTCGAGGATGCAGCGTATTCCCTACGGGAGGCTAAGGAGGCTTTTTCCACCAAAAGACACCACAGAGCAGTGAGGAGGGCTCAGGAAAGCGTAGAACTCAGTCTGAAGGCTGTACTCAGGTTACTGGCCGTAGAATATCCGCGTGAACACGATGTAAGCAACGTTCTAACTAGAATCGCCCAGTTAAAAGAGCTTCCAAGCTAGTTTAAAGCAGAGCTTGAAGTCATTAGCGAAACAAGCAAGCTGGCGGAAGGAAGGGGCCTGCGTTCTACGGTGACGAGGAAGCATTCATTCCTCCAAGCGAACTCTCTATAAATGAGGAGGACGCTAGCAAAGCGATAAGCAGTGCAGAAAAGGTTATGAGTTATGCAAAGGATTCTTAGAATGGTGGAAAAAGCAGTAGGCAAATCTCATATTAGAGCTTTACATGGACGTGTCTTCATCTGGTCCCTTAGACAACGTTTCCAAAACCCTAACGGTCTCGTAACCTATTATAGCGGCTAGAGCAATCAGCAAGATGCTTAATGAAGCAATAGGATAAAACTGCTTTATCAGAATTGATGTAAAGGTTTCACTCCTAATCGAACCTGGAACAACGAGTAGACCTGCCGAACCCATTCCGCCAACCTGAGTTGGAAGGACCGCTAAGGCGTGCATAACGTTAAGCCTCAGGGAGAAGAAGACCCCTGTGAAGATCATATACACTTCTAAAGAGGCTACGAGGAGCTCGGGGACAACGTGGCTAACCTCTCTGCTTCTTGAAGATTTGAAGATTGTTAATAATCCAATGCTCATGCTGAAGAATACTGCAGTGAAAACAGGTATCGTGAGAAGAGGTATGCTATCTAAACCAGGGTGGTGAACAGGCTCGCCGTAGTTAACAAGCCTGTACCAAGTTACCGCCACGCTGCCGTTCAGAAACTCCCCCTCGAAAACAACAAGCGGGGAAATAAGAAGGAAAATAAAGAAAAACCCGGTGGCGATTGAAGCCAGGGAGCCGGCTAAAAGCCATTTTCGAAACTCCTTTGTAAGGGGAAGCATTATCTTATTCGCCAACGATATCCACCTTCCTAGACTCCATAACCTTGCTTCCCAGGAACACATATCTCATTATCACGTAGCAGTGAACACCCCTCTTCTCAGGCTTAACGACGAAGCTTGAAACAGGCTGAAGAGTCTTGTTAAAATCGTCTGAGCCAATGTAGTATGGTCTACCAAACCTGTCAAGATCATAATACTGGATTTCAAAGGAAGCGTTGAAAGCAACGGGATTAGGATTATGAGCAATGAAAGTATTGTTGGCAACGTTGACCTCAAGCCTCCTCCAAGAGAAGGTAACAGGGTAGTTACCGTAGAGATTACCCTTGTCGAAAACAATATTACAGTAGACCCAGAAGCTAGATGTGATAGAAGAAGAGTTATAGTAGATAATATCGTAAACCTCCTGTGGGACTTCAACGAATAAAGTATCGTTCTCAATGAAGAATTCATCGGGGAAGAACTCCCTACCAGAAGCGTTAATCTTAACCCAGTCAACCCTGACGTACTCCAACAGGCTCCTACTGCCGTAGACAGCCTTGAAGAATCGGAAGTCTTCTGAAAGAGAAATAGAGCGTAAAACTATATTCGGCCTCTTAACATCTATATTCTGGTTAACATGGAAAATCGGGATAACCGTCATGGTGACTATGTCCAAGATAGCGAAGAAAAAGACTATTGTTATTAGTGTCTTTCCTACTTCAGAACCGTGAATAAGGCTCCTCAAATACCTGAAGCTGAAGAAAATCAAGATAGCCAGGAATGGCGGGATCCAGAGTAACCTAGGAATAATAAGGACAACCTTATAGAGGACGCGCTCCCTGCTAATGGGATTGTCCGGGCCAGGGTTGGCATCGCCCTTGGTTACAACGCTCCTCCCAGATATTT
>JANXDK010000056.1:3411-3644 GCA_025059435.1 Thermoproteota archaeon | reverse complement strand
CAACAACATTTTCGTTGAAACATATTTTGCTTTCAGAGAGTGCTTTCACAATATTCTCCGAAAAACCCTTAAGAAATTCCTTTGAAGAAAGTGCTTTAGAAATGACTTCATTTACGTTCCTTGCCTTAGGCTTCAATATAACCCACCATCTCCCATTTCTCGGAAAAGGTTGTACCAATGCCCTTTCATTACTCAAATATGTTTCAATGAAAACAGGGACATTATTACTGAAA
>JANXDK010000056.1:265-3401 GCA_025059435.1 Thermoproteota archaeon | reverse complement strand
GGGACCCATATGTAAGACGGCAGCTTTCTTTTCAACCTCCTCCAGTATAAAGAGGAGCACAACATTCTTTTCCTCATCACTCCAAACTTTATCCATTAAGACTCTGAATTCGTTTTCTTCGAGAAACATACTAATCCTTGAAAGCAACCTGTATGCTTGTCCCCATAGAATATCCGGGATATCTGTCCAAGCAGGCATGGTTATTGAAAACATGTTCAACCCCCTGTTTCTCAATAACTTCCTAATTTCCTCTTTAGAAGCCTCGCGAACTGGATAGAAGAATTTAACAGAGGGTTTACTAAGCATCAAATATGATGCATACTGAGCTATGCTCAGACTTTCCCCACTTACGGCAGCAGCCACATTCCTAAGCTCATCCACAGGGTCGATAACGCATATCAGGCTATCCCGTGCTTTTCTGTATAATTCTTCTTCCCTACCTTTGTATAATTCACCTGGGTCGAGTATTAGAGGGGGTTTGAATGACTTCAGTTTTTCAAGCACATTCTTGAAGCCGCCTAACGAGTATACTAGAAGTTCAACGAGAAAGCCGCTAAACCCCCTCGTCTTTATCTCAGCACCGTAGACCCCTATACCTTTGAAGAACTTTTTTAAAAGACGTGCTTCATCCCTCATCTCCGGACTAAGTTTCTCCTTTACGAATTGAGTATGGAAAATAGTCCTGTCAGTAGCACTTCTATATTCTCCTCTCTCAACTCTGTAACACGGTACTACGTCTACGTTAATTCCTTCAATCCTCACAGTTACATAAGGATGTTCTGCAAATCTCAACCTACACTTCTCAGGGCCGAATGCTTTCTTAACGCAATCTATTAATGTCTTACCCATCTCATCTTTCTTCCATCTTATTGGGAACCTTACGAAGACGTCGGCATCGGTCTCTCCACTTAACCAAGTATCCTTGGCTACTGAACCTTGGATGAGCACGTCTGCATCAGGCTCGATATTCTTAAACTCTTCTTGGAGTGTTAAAACAACCTTAGAGAGAACTTTATTCATATGATTTCTTTCCTCTTCGCTCGGCTTAATCCTCCTTAAAACTTCTTGAACAACCTCTTGTAGACTATCTGACATAGACTATATCTATCGAAGCCTATTAATCAATTTTTTCCCATAGAGTCTCATATATAGGTCCCTTGGGGGTAAGCGTACTCTTCTTTAGCCTAAGCCTGCTAGTGAGGGTCTCTCCGATTAGAATATCCGCGTTTTCTCTAATGAACGTTACAAGCCTATCTACGCCCATACGACTCTTAACCCTTGCCAGGGTTATGTGGGGAGAGAAATCTTCATTCATTCTTAATCCAAGGTTTAACAAAGTTTCAGAGACTCTCCGAGCCCTTTCGGTGATCTTATCAAAGCCCTTATTGATTTTTGCAAACACTACTCGAGGCTGCGATACCGTGGGGAATGCTCCTATTCCTCTGAGTTCTATCTCGACTTGGTGTCCTTCAACTTTAGAGAGGGCATTACACAATTCTTTAACCATGCTTTCGTGAACTTCACCTATGAAAAACAGGGTTATGTGAAGGATCTTAGTGTCTACGAGCTTCAAGTCAGCGCGGGTTTCAACCATTCTCCTCTGTATTTCAGATACCCTATTACCTATTTTCTCGTCCTCAATATCCAATGAGACGAAAACTCTGACCATTTTCAAATTATTTTAGGAGTATTGTTTATATACCTTATTGCTATTCGCAGGGTTGTTGAAACACCTGATACTCATAACTGGAATGCCTGGCTCTGGAAAAACAACCGTTGCCAAAATAATGGGGGAGAAAGGTTTTCCGGTTGTGTCAATGGGTGATGCTGTCAGAGAAGAAGCGGAGATACGTGGCGTTGGCAAGAACATAATTGAAATGAGCAGGTTTATGGTTGAATTGAGGAAAGAACTCGGTGAGAATGCTGTTGCAATTCTCGTAGATAAGAAAATAGAGAAAATAGAGAGTGATATAGTAATCGTAGACGGCGTCAGGTCTCTGAAAGAAGTTGAATATTTCAAGTCGAAGGGTTATTCCATAACCATAGTGGGAGTATTATCTTCAACGAAACTGAGATACAGAAGGCTTTCGAATAGGAATAGGCCAGATGATTCTAGAATACTTAAAGAGCTTGAAGAAAGAGACATGGTTGAGATCTCAGTTGGGGTAGGGGGAGTAATTGCTTTAAGCGACGTGTATGTATTGAATGAAAGCAGCTTTGAAGACCTTAAAGAATACACGTTGAAGAGACTCCAAGAGATACTTTCTAGAAAATATCGATAGACATAAAGTCTTCAGCAATCTGAACATTACTAAAAAATTTCTTAGCCTGCTCCAGTATGATGGAAGCATCGCCGTATCTAGAGCTTATATGAGTCAATACAAGATTTTTAACACCTGTCTTAGCAGCAAGTTTAGCAGCCTCCACACACGTTGAATGTTGTAATTCATCTGCTTGACTACTCATCGTCTCGTCAAAAGTAGCCTCATGAATTAAAATATCCGCATTCCGACAGAAATCTTCAAAACCAGGAGTATTACCCATATCGCCTGTATATACTATCTTAACCCCGGGCCTAGGAGGGCCTACAACCTCTTCAGGTCTGATCACCCTACCGTTTTCGAGTTTTACTGATTCTCCCCTGATTAGCATGCTTCTCAACGGTCCGGGCTTAATGCCTAGTTCTTCAGCCCTCTCGACATTGAATTTTCCAGGCCTATCATCTTCCTTGAAACAATACGCATATGACTCTACCGAATGTTTTACACGGTGCGAATAAACCTTATAGTTTTTACCTGATGTGATTAAATCGCTTCCTACAAACTCCTGAATGTCGAGGAGGAAAGTCGGTTGATGAAATATCATCGGTAGACACGATTCTATGAATTGCCTAAGCCCTATTGGACCAAATATTCTAAGAGGACTCCTCCTGTTTTGAAGACTCATTGTCATCAATAAACCTGGAAGACCAAGTACGTGATCCCCATGCATGTGCGTTATGAATATATTTGAAATCTTCTCGATACTCAAGCCAGCGATCATCAACTGTCTCTGAGCTCCCTCTCCACAGTCGAATAGCATTGTCTCACCCCTCCACCATAATGCTATGCAAGGATGACTCCTCTTGGGAGTTGGA
>JANXDK010000056.1:0-255 GCA_025059435.1 Thermoproteota archaeon | reverse complement strand
GACTGCTGCAGAAGTGCCCAAAAAGAAAAGCCTTCCGAAGGGTTGTATCTTTCTCAATTCTTTGCCACCATTAACTTTCTAGTAAGACTTGAATGAACCTCTATAAAATATGTTTCCATAACCTTAAAGCCATTAGACTTTATGAAGTCTTCTACTGGCATTTCACTGGGAGCTAGGAAAACCATCCAACCGTTTTTACGAAGCACTTCAGCCACGTTTTTTATGAACTCTTCATATACCTTTAACAATTCTGAA
>JANXDK010000055.1 GCA_025059435.1 Thermoproteota archaeon | reverse complement strand
TATTTGAAAACATGAATATAAGTATTTAAAACCAATTAGGACAGTTCTTTGATTTTATTAAAATAATAGTGCGGGGGGTGGGATTTGAACCCACGAACCCCTACGGGACTGGATCTTAAGTCCAGCGCCTAGAGTCCATAGTCCCGTTTGACCAGGCTCGGCAACCCCCGCCTTCAAGTGAGTTGTTCCTACAGCTGTTTATTAAGATTTTGATTAGGTAAAATCCTTATCAAGATTTCCACAAAATGTTTTAGAATCCACTGAATCTTGAGTAGAAGAATTTCCCGAATTGTCTGAAAAAGTAACTCTACCAGCCTATGGTATATTAATCGTTTTTATTCTCTATATCATAGTGCTTTGACTTACTGAGCTCTTTTCCCTTCGTGAAACTATTTTTGCAACCCTTCCTTTTCTCTTAAGATCCTCAATATTAGAAGCTCCGGCGTATCCCATTGCAGCCCTTATTCCAGATGCGAATTCGCTTATAACCGAGGCCACATCCCCACGGTAGGGGACCCATATTTCAGTTCCTTCAGGTATTTCTTTCGAGAATGTTGCATAGCGGTCTAGCGCCATCCTCTTTTGTCTTGCCGATTGGCTGCCCATACCCCTATGTAGCTTAAAATACTTGCCGTTTATTATCGTCGTTGGACTCGGGCTCTCCTTGCAACCAGCTAGCACATATCCGAGCATAGCACATGATGCTCCGAATGCTATTGCTAATGCAACATCTCCAGGATTTCTAATCCCGCCGTCCGCAATAACAGGTATTTTTAAGCCTAATTCTTCAAGAGCATCTGCAGCCTGGGAGACTGCGAATAGAGTGGGCGAACCTGCTCTAGTAACCTCAGTAGTTATACAAACGGAACCGCTTCCAATCCCCACTCTAAGCCCTGCGACGTTTTCTATTCTTGAAACCGAGTCTAGCACACCTTGTTTTGTGCCAAGGTTCCCGATTACAATATCAACATTAACTTCTTTTGCAAGTCTCTTTGTAGCTTCTATGACATTCCTATTGTGGAAATGTGCCACATCAATTACTAGAGCGTCAACGTACTTCGCCAGTAGTTTAGCTCTGTCAAGGTCAAACGGCGAAACCGCTGCGGCAACCCTTAATCTACCTTCTGAATCTCTGGAAGCATCTTTATATTCCCCTCTTAAAGCAACATCCTTGTAGGTTATTAATCCAATGAGTCTTTTATCACTCTCCACTACCGGGAGCTTCTCGATCCTGTGTCTCTTCATGAGTTCAATAGCTTCCTCAGGAGTTACTTTAGGACCTGCCACTACAACGTCTTTAGTCATAGCATCTTCGACTTTTATGGAAGGATCTGCAAACCTCACATCTCTTCCTGTTATTATACCGATCAACCTATTCTCTTCAATTACAGGGAGACCCGATATCTTGTGTTTCCTCATTAACTCCGCAGCATCCCCAACAGTAGCTTCCTTGTTTATTGTTATGACATCCCTAATTATGAATGACTCTGCTCTCTTAACTGCCTTAACCATTTCCAATTCCTCTTCCGCCGAGCAGTTTCTGTGAACTACTCCTATTCCACCGTGTCTTGCAATAGCTATCGCCATCTCAGATTCTGTCACAGTATCCATTGGTGAGGAGACAAGGGGGATGTTTATCGGAATATTCTTCGAAAAACTCGTTCTCAAGTCTATGTTCCTCGGCTCTATTTGTGAAAAGCCGGGTAGTAATATTACATCCTCAAAGTTAAAGGCAGTCTCTGCTTTCTCAAACTTCTCTTGAAACACCCCCATATTCAATTATCTAAAAATCTTAGATTATAAGTCTTTCACTACAGTTTTAATCTTTTTGAAAGTGGGTAATCAGGATTTAACGGGACGCTTCAGCATGTCTCTCAAGCTCTTTCTTTCTTGAAACTGCATAACTGGAATCATCGTTGTTTGCGGCATTGATTATTTCCTCGGCGAGCGCCTCCGCTATAGTCTTCCTGTTCTTAAAACTCTTCATCTTAGCCCCGTCTACAATGTTCCTTATGGCTAAATCTACCCTTCTGCCTGGAGAAACGTCTACTGACTGATAGTACACTATACCACCATAGCTAACCCTCGTAGTGTCTTCTCTCGGAGCTGAATTTATGATAGCCTTTACAAGGATTTCTATTGGGTTTCTTCCCGTCTGAAGGTTTATTATCTCAAAAGCATCTTTAACTATGTTTATTGCTTTGGCTTTCCTGCCTCCAGCCCTGGCAGTTTGAGCCAGCCTATTGACTATTCTTTCGACAATATTCAAGTTATACTTCCAGAATTTCCTCTTCTCATGTCTACCGCCGGAATGGGGAATTCTGACTGGCTTTAGGTTTATCACTTGAGCTAATCCAAGGTCGTTAACCTCTATGTCTTCGAAACCCCACTTGTCGAAGAGCTTGCACTGTATGCTTGACTTAGACAAACTGTGGCAAGCATTTGCCGATAAGCCTATAAAAAGTTTACCTTGTTGGCTTTTGCTTCTTACCTTTCAAAAGCGCATCCAGAGATACTCCGTTTACACTTATGACCTTGTACCTAACTCCGGGGATGTCCCCCATGGACCTTCCTAATGAGCCGCCTATGCCTGCGATGATCACCTCGTCCCTCTCGTTTATAAAATTCAGAGCACCGTCTTTGGGAACAAAAGCTGTAACCTCCTTCCCATTCTTTATCAACTGTATCCTTACACATTTCCTGACGGCGCTATTCGGCTGCTTACTAGCTATCCCAACTTTTTCCAAAACGATACCCCTAGCCATTGGGGCCCCCTCAAGAGGGTCATAGATCTCCTTCAGTCTAAGGACTCTCTTAGTGTAATATCTAGAACTCCATCTGAACTTCTTACGTACGAGTATCAACTTCCTGGCTGCAAATTCTCCCTTGCCCAATTTCAGTTTCTCGTAGTACAGGACCCTTATTAAGCTTCTCGACTCAGCGTATTTTAACGTCGCTTACTCCGAAATACCTTCTGGCTATTTCCCTTATACCCTGTATTCTAAAGCCGTTCTTACCTATTGCCTTACCCTTATCAGCGTCACTTACAGTGACGTATACTACTTTCCCACCTTTAGCATTATTCTCAACCTGTATGTTTAACACTTTAACTGGGTAGAGGGCTCGTCTCAGGAATGTTTCGATATCTCCATGGAGTCCTATCACGTGTACTTCCTTTCCTATTTTCTTGGAAAAGTGTTGGAGAAGAATCTTGCAACCTTGCTTTATTCTCTCGAAATCCTCATGGTCTAGCAGAAAGAAGACTGTTTTATCATTATTGGTTATTAGACAATCAACTACTCTGGCCCCAGTTGCGTTTTCGAAAAAGCCGATGTAACTAAGCTCCTGGTTTGACCAGCTTGTTTTCACTTCGCTTTTGTTCGACATTTCTACTTATTTTCCCCCAGTATCCCTGATTCTCCTTGGTTTACTATTCCTACAACTGCAACTGGGTATTTTAAGCTTAACGCTTTCCCTAAGGTTACGCGAGAACCCTCATATATTATTGAGGGGGTCTTAGAAAGTTCTAGGGCATTCTTTAGCATACCTATATATGGCTCGGGAAGGTTTGAGACGTATATTACTCCCTCCAGCTTACCTCTCAGAACGAGTCTGTAAACCTCGTTGAAACCGGTTACAAAGCTCCCCGTCTTAGCTAAGAGTTCAAGCTTGCTGCTGAGCGATGTTTTCTCCTCCGAC
>JANXDK010000054.1 GCA_025059435.1 Thermoproteota archaeon | reverse complement strand
GCATGTGAAATTTTTGCCCCGAAGGCATAAGCAATGCCTTGATGCCCCAGACAAACACCGAGTATTGGAATCTTAGGGCCTAGCTTCCGTATTATTGAAACACAATTCCCGAAATACCTCTTGTCTTCAGGAGTACCTGGGCCAGGCGATATTACTATCCTATCGGGCTTAATCCTACTTGCCTTTCCAACGTTTATAGCGTCGTTTCTAAAAACCGATACTGATGCACCTAGTTCTCCCAGATACTGGGCAATATTGTATACGAAGGAATCGTAATTATCTATTAGGAGTACTCTCATTTCTCATCGCCAGCTAGGTTAAGAGCCTTCAATAAGGCCCTCGCCTTATGCTCTGTCTCAAACCATTCCCTCTCGGGAATGGAATCCGCAACAACCCCCGCCCCAACTTGAATATGCCCTCTCTTCTTGTTTACAACGAGAGTTCTAATCGTTATTGCGAAATCAGCATTACCGTTGTAAGAGAAGTATCCTACTGCACCAGCATATGGCCCCCTTCTAGTCGGCTCAAGTTCTTCGATTATTTCCATTGCCCTAACCTTAGGGGCTCCAGAAACCGTCCCAGCAGGCAGCATAGTTCTCAGAACGTCGAAACAATCTTTATCCGGTGCTATTACTCCAACAACCCTCGAAACGATGTGTTGGACGTGACTATACCTATGTATTACCATAAAATCCGGTACTTTAACCGAGCCGTATTCTGCAACTCTGCCCAAATCATTCCTAGCCAGGTCTACAAGCATTACGTGTTCCGCTCTTTCCTTTGGGTCTGCTAGGAGTTCCCTTGCAAGCTTCTCGTCTCTCTTCGGATTCCCGGTCTTCTGACGTGTGCCAGCTATTGGATATGTTTCAATAATTTTACCCTCGACTCTCACAAGCATTTCAGGGCTTGATCCTATTATCCAAGTATCATCGTGTTTCAGGAAATACATGTATGGAGAAGGGTTTATTCTCCGTAGGGCTTGGTAAAAGCGTAAAAAGTCTCCATTGATATTAAAACTGTATCTTTTTGATAATACGACTTGAAAAATATCCCCGTTGAAAACATATTCTTTAGCTTTTGCCACAATCTCTTCATATTCCTCTTTGCGAATATTCGGCTTCGGTCTGCTAAACCTTAATCTTTCAAGCCCTCTACTAGACTTAATCTTTCTTTCTAGAGTGCTCAATCTATTTTCAGCGGTGTAGAAATAATATGCTTTTCTCTTACTATGCTCAAATACTATCCCATCATCATAAATACCCATCTCTAAGTCTGGAAGCTTCAAATCGTCTACAGCTATAGATGAAAGGTGTTCCCAGTATCTTACTGCATCATAGGAAATGTAACCGACAGCACCCCCAGTGAACCTAGGATATCCCAGCGGAAGCAATTTAGTACTAATTTCTTCTTTAACGATTTCAAGCGGATCGTTAGTTTTAAAAAAATCTTTCTTCTCGCCTCTTATCTCTGCTTTTCCATCTTTGACTCTGATCACTATCCTTGGATCAAAACCTATGAAGGAGAATTCTGCGAGCTTTTGGGGACCGGTTACAGACTCCAGTAAATATACATAGTCGTATTCATCCACTAGCTTAGAGAAGACATCGAGAGGTCTTTCATAAGCGATTTCCTCGATTTTAAAATCTAAACTTCGAATAGTCATACCGGATGGTCTATTGCTGAAATGGGTAATGGTGCGAGCAGCCACGAGTCATCTTGCGAAAATAAAGCAATATATAAAAAATTCTGAACAAATGCATGCATGTATACATTCGTACACCACTAAGGATAAGAAATGTAATGAATCAAATAAGCCTCGACAGTCCCAGTGGCATAAGCGGCTTAATCCCCATTGGAAAAAACCGAAGATTGGTCTGGAGAAACCAATAAATACTCATCCTACGTAAGAGTTGGAGTTCAAATGGACGAGAAAAAAGTTATCTCTAAGGAGGAGATGTTACACTACGCTAAGCTTTGCAGAATCTCGTTAAGTGAACAGGAGATAGAACGGCTTCTCAAGGATATTAATGAGATACTCGGATATTTCGAGACAATAAGACAGCTTCAATTAAACGTTGAGCCGATGACATACGTGACTAACGTAAACGAGACACTTAGAGAAGACGAACCGATTGAAGCTCTTAGTGAAGAAGAAGTCTTCAGAAACGCTTGGGAGAAAGAAGATAGATGGTTCGTATCCGGTCAAGTATGGAGTTGAACAGTATCGTAGAACAGGTTGTGAAACCCGAAGAAGATATTTCCGACCCGGTGGAGAAAGTATACAGGACAATCGAAAAAATAGAGGAAAACAGGGAGTTGAATGCATTCGTAACAGTAGATGCGGAGGGCGCTTTGAGGAAGGCTGAGGAAATAAGAAGAAAAATTACAAGTGGCAAGAGGCTTGGAGTATTAGCAGGGCTTATAGTTGCCGTTAAAGACAATATTTCTACGAGAGGTTTAAGGACAACGTGTTCTTCTAAAATGCTCGAAAACTATGTCCCTGTTTACGATGCTACAGTCATAGAGAAGATAAGGACTCAGGACGCTATCGTAATAGGGAAGACCAATATGGATGAGTTTGCAATGGGCTCTAGCACCGAGACATCTTTCTTCGGGCCTACAAGGAACTTCTTCGACCATTCTAGGGTTGCCGGAGGCAGTAGCGGGGGGAGCGCTGTCGCTGTCGCATGTGGTGCTGTTGACATTGCCCTAGGTAGTGACACAGGCGGGTCGATAAGGAACCCTGCTGCATTCAACTCTATAGTTGGGTTAAAGCCGACCTACGGCAGGGTTTCTCGCTACGGCTTGATAGCATATGCCAGTAGCCTCGACCAGATTGGGCCAATGGCTAAGAACACTTTGTTGACAGCGCTTCTTTTACAAGTTATTGCTGGAAGAGACCTTAGGGACTCGACTACATTCAACAAACCTGTTCCCAATTACGTCGAGGAAGCTTTAGGAAAGGTAGAAGGTATTAGAGTAGGTGTGATAAAAGAGGGGTTTGAAAACATCGATGAGAGGGTTTCTAGGAAAGTATATAGTGCTTTAGATACTCTTCAAAAAATCGGATGCATTGTCGAAGAGGTCTCCATGCCTTTCATGAAGTATGCTCTTCCAGCCTACTACATTATAGCTATGGCGGAGTGCTCAAGCAACTTAGCTAGGTTCGATGGGATACGTTACGGAGGTAAGCCTGTAAAGGGGAAGTGGGAAGAGCAGCTTATCAAAATCAGGACAGAGTGTTTTGGAGAGGAGGTCAAGAGAAGGATATTCTTAGGCACATTCGTTCTCTCTGCAGGTTATAAGGAGGATTTCTACATAAAGGCCTGTAGGGTTAGGAGGAAAATATACGAGGAGTTTAAAGTATTATTCAAGAATTATAACGTTCTGGCAACACCGACAATGCCGGTTCTGCCTTGGAAGATCGGGGAGCTGCTTTCGCCGCTAGAAGTTTATATGATGGATATCGAAACAGTTGCTGTAAATCTTGCCGGATTACCTGCAATAAGCATACCCGCGGGATTCTCGGATTCCCTGCCTGTCGGACTTCAGCTTATAGGAGACCATTTTGATGAGACTACGCTTCTGAAAATATCATACGCATATGAGAAAGAAACGGGATTTACTAAATGGTTTTAAACTCTAGGTGACGGAAAGGTTATAAACCGGTTTTAACTCCTTCGTCGAAGAATGCTCCAAAAGGCCCCTATGCTGCTCTTACCTGGCCCGATAACACTCCCAGAGAGAGTTTTAAAAGCTATGTCTAAACCTATTATCAACCATAGGGGTGAAGAGTTCCACAAGCTCTACGAAAAGATAG
>JANXDK010000053.1 GCA_025059435.1 Thermoproteota archaeon | reverse complement strand
GTTAAATGGGCACCTGCAAGTTGTTTTATCCTCCTAAGCCTTTGAAACACGGCGGTATCGATTATGTTCTTCTCCAAGTCGGTTATGTGAATATACTTGTAGACAGGGTCCCTTATCTCTCCTATATATTCCAAAACTCCAGGACATGTTTAATAAGAGCAGCTAATAAGCTTTAGGAAAAATGAGAGAAATAAAAAGAGGGTTTCATATAAGTTTCGAAGGAATAGATGGTTCTGGAAAAACAACTCTCTCAACAAATCTATACCTTAGGTTTAAGGAAAAAGGATACCCGTGTTTTTACACTGTTGAACCCACTTTTATGAGAGTAGGATCGTTAATAAGGATTCATGCATCGAGGATAAAGAACGTGCCGCAATACTACATGGCATTGCTCTTCGCTGCTGATAGGGTTGAGCATTATGAGAGAGTCATTAAAAAGAAGCTCGAAAAAGGATATCACGTTATTTCAGACAGGTATGTACATTCTTCCATAGCCTATCAAGGCGGTTTACTTAACGATATTGAATGGGTCAGGAGGATTAATAATAAGGTTCCGCTGCCTGACTTAGCAATATATCTTGACATAAGTCCTGACAAAGCTCTTAATAGGAAGAAGAAGATTTCAGGACCCTTCGATAACATAGTGCTCCTCAATAAAATAAGAGAGACATATCTCAGCCTCGTGAATATGAAGGAACTTGTAATGGTCGATGCTGAAAAACCCTTGGAAGTGGTCTTGGAAGATGTAGTTGAAATCATTAAGAACCGATTAAATATCGACTTATAATCGGAAATCGAATTGGTTTACCTAGTTAACTCATCCTCTTTAAATTCCCTTGTAAGAACTTCCCTGATCTTCCGAGCCTTAACATCACCTATTCCCTCAACTTGTTGAAGCTCCTGTTCGCTTGCAGTAAAAATTCTCAACGGTGTCTTGAAATACTTCAGAAGCTTTATTGCTGTAGATCTTTCGACAAGAGGTAGACCAGATAATAAGAAAACCTGTTGGTCAGCAATGCTCTCAGGCTTCTTCTCCCCCCTGACTTGAAGACGCTTCCTCAATTCCTTCTGTTCCCTTAAAGCTATTGCATAAAGAAGTTCGGCGGACTCTTTTGGGTCTCTAGACCAGAGTACAACCATTCTGTAGCCAGTTATAACCGCTGCAAGTGCACCCCTTATTGAACTTGGGCGGATATTGCTTAGAGTAGCATAAATATCCTTACCTTCTATGAGTAATATCGGTATTTCATAAGAATCGGTCATGAACTTAGCCTGATGGAAAAGCCTTGAATCGATTATGGAAGATGCGAAATCGTTAACAGTCTTTCTCTCAACACATATTCTTTCAGAAAGCACGTAGTCTCCGACTTCCAATTGACTGAATATAATCTTCGCTCCGAGTCTGGCAAGCTCTTCGACAACAGGAGAATTCGATTCCCGACTGTCGACTACTACACTTACTTTATCTTCTTCAACTTTCTCATCTTCCTCTATGAATCTAGTTAAACTAAAACTAGACCCTTGGCTTGAATCTACTTGTGATCTAATAGTCTTTATCTCCTCAACCATCTTTTTCTCCCTCCTTCTGGCAATCCAGAGATACTGTTCATCGCGAGTACCTTGGAAATACAGGATATACACTTTTCCGGGAGCATTACGACCAGTTCTACCAACTCTTTGAATGAATCTTATACCACTTGGAGTATTATCATAGAAGATTATTGTGTCTGAAGAGGAAATATCCAAACCCTCTTCCCCAACCTGAGTAGCTATGAGTATATTGAATTCTCCTCTTCTAAACCTTGAAATTATATCCTCTTGCTCTTTTTGCGTCTGTCCCCTATCGCCTGTTCTTGAAGCCTGTCCTATCAATCTGGCAACTTTAAACCCTTCTATCGACGATAATTCTTTTTCCACCTCTTTGGAGGCAGCACGGTAGCTTACGAAAACAATTATCCTCTTTACCCCAAACTCAAATTCTCTCTTAGACAGCTCTATTAGCTTTGAAAGCTTAGCGTTATCCTTATGAAGTTTCAGCAATTCTATAGCGTCTAAGATTCTCTTATCATTTACTATCTGAGCAAGATATTTGGGTGAACCAGGTCTCTTGGTTCTTTCAATAAGTCTACTTACGAATTGGAGGAAGTATTTAGAGCCAAGCAGGTCCAGTCTCTCTAATGCTGTTATTAAATACCTTGCTCTAGCAAGGCTTTTCAAAGCCTCTAACAGATCGGGATTATCCAAAAAAGGACGACTCTTTATGGCGTTTATCATTTCAGTTATCTCGGAGAAACTTTTTGGCTTCTTATCCCATGGAAAAACCTTGAGGGCCTGGCTAATCTGTTCGCTTATGAAACTCTGAATCAGAGACCTTGCCTCCTTAACCAATGGGCTTAATGGTATTGGTACAAGCTTATAGTCAATTTTCTTAACATATGGTGCAACATCTTTATCACTCCTAGTTCTAAACTCCAAGTTCTTTATGAATAGGTTTTTCATTAGCACTTCTATATCCTCTCTTTTAGAACCTGGCGAAGCCGTTAAACCTAGTATAAGCGGAGACGGACACTCTGTTTGGTAACGTTGAGCAATGGTTATGTAGGCATAATTGCCTTTAGCTCTATGGGCTTCATCGAAAACCATCAGCACTATTTTATTCAATTGAACTCTTCCTTTAAGTATCTCGTTCCGGAAGAGCTGTGGAGTTGCAAATATAACACCATAGCTTTTGAAAACTCTGTCTCGAGAAGGCGTTTCACCAGTCCATAAAACTAGGAAGCTGGTTTCGATTTTCAAGCAATCCTTGAAAAACTGATAGTGTTGTTCTATAAGGGGCTTTGTAGGAGCCATGATAACGCATACTCCCTCGTTTCTCCGCAGCTTCTCTGCAACGACAAGTAGTGCTATGACTGTCTTACCTAGCCCTGTGGGTAAAACAACTAGAGTATTATCTGTTAACGCCTTACATGAGATGTCCAGCTGGTAATTTCTAGCACGTATCTTCCCATCTTTTATCAGCGGATGTTCTACGAATCCTTCCGAATTAACATTGAAGGGATTTAGATAAACGGACATTTCAACTTTTTTCAATAAGCCTACTTAGGATTTTCCTCAAGTCTTCAATGACACTTTTCAACTTTTCTTCGTCCTTTATTTCCAGAATATGCTTCTCCACGTTTCTAAGCAATGAAATAGCCTCATCCATGACGTATTCCAAAGAGGAGAGTTCTTCAAGACCTTCTCTCAAAGGGGAGGGCTTGTAGAGCTTGTTGCAATTAACGCATTTCACCCTCCCATCCCTATATCTGAACAGAGGGGCGCCACAGGATTCGCAATGATCAGCCATCATCACAGCCCCACTTTGTAGAGCTTCCGCCATCTTCTTCACGTCAAACTTTTTGAGCGACATTCTTCTAACTTCCTTTATGATATTACTCCTAAGGAACTAGAAAAACATATATTTTAAACTCTAGTTTAGGAAAACTAAGGCAAGGATGATGAAAAATGTATAAAACGCCTCGTAAAAAGGATTTGGAAAACGAGGAAAAAATCATTAGAGCAATAGAAATGCTTAGCTTCGTTGTAAACGATGTGACTACTCCGCGTAATATTAGGAATAGCATTAAGGAAGTTATTGCAAATCTTTCTAAGAAAAACACTACCCCGGGAATAAGGGCAGCAGCTGCCATTAATGTATTAGACGAAATAAGTCAAGACCCTAATATGCCTTCTTACGCTAGAACAACGATATGGAATATAATCGCTATTCTCTCTAGTATTAAAGACTGAACTGAGGGTAGAGTATTGAACATCAAGGTTAGAGTGCGTGGCATATACTCTAC
>JANXDK010000052.1 GCA_025059435.1 Thermoproteota archaeon | reverse complement strand
GTTCGCTGCCGAATGCTTATCTTCGAGAAATATCTTTGCATGAATCTTCTTCCCATTCCAACATCCTATATCTACTTAACAAGATCCTCGCCTTCTTCTCGTTTCTTTCAAGAGAATACGGGTGTACTGGAATTCTCACCAGTTCCGGCCGCAGTTTAGAGCAGAATGAGAACATTCCGGCTAAGAGGATATTCATGTATTGGACTGATTATATTCTAGAATTGCGAAATTGTATTGGAAATAGGTTATTAGGCAAATTAAAGGCAAAGAGCGGAGGAGAGATTAAGATATGTATACCCTTTAGAAAGTTTAAAGAATTAAGCGAAATTAGAATCTGTATGGAAGATGAGTGTCCAAGAAGTTTTTGAGCTAGGTATGCGGGGAGTCTTCTTCTTCATCCCTGCCTACATTGCTAACGCTTCAGCCTTAATATTCAAGGGGGGAAAACAGATGGATTTCGGAAAAGTATTCATAGACGGTAAACCCATTTTTGGAAGCGGTAAGACTTTTAGAGGTTTTTCCCTAGGTATTATAGTGGGAACATTAGCAGGAGTCTTGATCGGGATTCCAGTCACGCTTTCCTTCCTAATAAGTCTAGGAGCACTAACTGGAGATCTGGCTGGCGCATTTGTTAAGAGGAGATTGTCTATGAGACCAGGAGACCCTGCACCTGTTCTAGATCAGTTTGATTTCATTCTTGGGGCTACACTGCTTTCCCAGTCCTGGATACACTTGGACCTGCGCTCAATAGTTATAGTAATGGCCCTGACTCCGTTAATCCATCTTGTCTCCAACTCCCTGGCCTTTCTGCTTAAAATAAAGAAGGTACCATGGTAACGTGTTTTAGGAAAGTTTAGTAGTCATTTTAAGGTAATCCAGTCCCAGTATCAACAATAAAGATATTGCTACAAGAATTACACCGGTGAGTAATATAGTGTTTTTCTGGGAAATCGACTTTGAACCTTTTACCATAACAAAAACACCGACTCCGGACAGGAGGTACGATATTAGGACGTAGATCATTTCGTAACTTGTCTGATTAAGTATTTCGCCAGCGGCTCTCGGTAAGAAGAATATGCCATAACCGTATAACAAGCCGGTGTCATAACGCTTTACTTCTTCAAAGTAGGTTATTACATAAGGTGCTCCTGAGAGGAATAGGCCCAAGGCTATTGTTAAACCAGCTATAGCAGCAATATTCCAAAAATCCTCTTTACGTAACGCTTTTTTCTCGATCCACTTTTTCAATTTTTCCATGAGATATTCTGGTAGTAGTAGAGGGTTCATTCAGTCGAATTATGATTCAATAGTCAGGATTTAAGGATTTCCCTTAATGTTTTTTAAAATGTTAGGTTAGAAAAAGTCAATGGAAAAGAAATCGAAATGTGTTATCTGCAATAGGATTATAGAAGGATCTCCCAAAATACCTTTTTGCAGCCTTCATACAAGGGCTTATAGCAATCTTATAGCTAAATATGGTGAATGGAAGAACGCATACGGCGATTTGTCTCCAAGAGAATTCCTGGATAGAATAGGAAGTAACGAGTATTCCGGAAGATGGGTTAAGGAAGTTGTGAATGCAATCCTTTTCAATAGAGAGCTTATGCAGGTCTTCTTGGATGATTTGTCTTTCTGGAACAGGAGGGATTAACACATAGAGACCATGGTCTATTCCTAGTCACCACCTTGACAATCGGCCAACCACATGAGTTGCAAGCATCATCAGTAACGTAAACCTTGTTAGGGTTCTGGGGGAGCGGTATTGTGAGTCTACACCTTTTGTTGAAAACATTCGTGCATATTCCAAATCTCTTACCTGTTTTCTTTGAAACAATAATTTTTAGATCTCCTTCTTTACAAACTGGACACTTTCCAATTACGTTCTTATCCTGAAGTATAGTAATTATTGAGTTTGAAAGATATTTTCCAACATCCCCCTCTCTACTACCGACCTCTCTCAAAATATCAATCAGTTCCCTCTTTGCCTTATTCACAACCGTTTCTCCTTCAAGTAGACCACTCTCTATCTTCTCCATGTCAGATTCGACACTCCTAGTCATTTCTACGGAGAGGATATTTGGTGAGAACTTGCTTAACGTAGAGACAATACTAAACCCTAGCTCTGTTACAACTATAGATTTGCCGGTTATATAACGCCTCTTGTAAAGAGTCTCAACTATATCCGCCCTAGTTGCCTTAGTTCCTATTCCAAGTTTCTCCATTTCCCTTATTAGGGAAGCGGGATTGTAACGATGCGGTGGATTAGTGAACTTCTCCTCCACAATCACTCTTTTAACTGTAAGAACATCCCCTTCTTTAAGCGACGGAATTATTTTCTCATTAAGATTATAATAAGGAGAGTAAACTTCTAACCAACCCTTCTTAATTATCTCGCTTCCCTTCAAGATGAATCTAACACCACCGATTCTTAAAACATTTCTGCATACTGCTTTCTCAGCGTCTTCCTCGAAAGCAGCTAGGAAACGTCTGGTAATCAAGTCTAATAGTTTGAGCTGGTCGCCACTTAACCCCTCCTTCCACTCGCCAGTAGGGTAAATAGCAGGATGTGCAGGATCTTCCTTCTCCCCCTGCTTAGGCTCTAATACTCCTCTTGAAAGAACTTTCTCAACAGCCTTGGCATAGGCTTTATTCTCTGAAAGCTTTTCGAGTATTTCTCTATCTCCTATGTCAGGGGGAAGCTTCTGGGATGAGGTCCTCGGATAGGATATTAGCGCATTAAGATAAAGTGTTTCAGCTATGCTAAGGGTCCTAGAGGGCGTGAACCCGAATGCATTATATGCTTCTCTCTGAAGGGTAGTGAGGTCAAAGGGTTCTGGAACACTGATTTTTTCAAAACGTTTCTCAACCTTCTCAACAACAGTCAGTTTTGAATCCGCTTCTTTGACTAATCTCTTAACCTCAGGTAAGCTTTGCACTCTCCCATTTTCGTATAATGCTTCATGAATCTTACCGTTTATGACTATTTCCGCCCGCAAGATCCAATAAGGATTCGGAATAAATGTCTCAATCGCTATCTCCCTCTCTACAAGAACATTTAAAGTAGGTGTTTGAACTCTGCCAACACTCAAGACATAGGGTGTTCTTAGAAATCTTGATACTGACCTCGTCAATGCCCTTGAGAGGTTTATTCCGTAGAGAAAGTCTATTATATGACGTGTTTCGCCTGCTTTAACAAGGCCAATGTCAAGACCAGGCTTCATTCTTTGAAAGGCTTCCTGTATCTCACGTTTAGTCAATGTTGAAAGCTTCATCCTAAAGACCTTTCCATAGTCTGAGACTCCGTATAGGAATCTTAGAATATTGTACCCTATTAGACTACCCTCTATATCATAATCACAGGCGTTAACATAATATTCTACGCTGCTCCCTATCTTCTCCATTTCCTCAAGCCATTTCTCAAGCCTCTTATTCTTCTCAACAATATGCTTCGGCACCCACTTATAATCCAAGACTGGATAAATAGACCTGTCACTAATCGTTGTAGTAAGCTCATATAAGTGGCCAAGTGCGGTCGTTACAAGTATTTCACACTCGCCATTTTTAACAATGAAAGATGGAACGATTTTACCTATTTTCCTGGGTTTTGCTCTAGAGTCTAGAGCTTCTGAAATCCTCCTAGCAGCCTCAGGCTTCTCAGCAATTATGAGGTACTTGGGCAAGAGCCCAGCTCCATAGAAGACATTCTTAAACCGTTTTTAAACATTCATTATGCCTAGAGAAAAATACATTTTTATACCTCTTTCCGAAAATCAGGGGAAAAGGTAAAAGAGGAAGGATGAGGAAAACCGGAGAAATCGTAAGAAGAATTTCAGGGCTGCTTCCAAGTATAGATGCTCAGGCATATGTAAAAACC
>JANXDK010000051.1 GCA_025059435.1 Thermoproteota archaeon | reverse complement strand
GAAATATCTCTCCTTACTCTCAACAATAATCTGGGAGTATGGAAAATACGTGAATTTCGCTCCTATATTGTCCCAGGTTGCGAATTTGAGTACTGTGGTGTATTCCCATTTTTCCTCTTGGTATGGGTATGTTGGGATTTGGCAGGATGATGTTGTAATTGTTTTTGAGCTTTCTGTCTTTTGGTTTGGAGGCTCTATTCTTGAAAGCGTTATTGTTTTATTTAGTTTGCCTACCGGGTGTTTCATTTCTGAAGGGTCTGTTGAGAAAGTTAGCGTTCCTATTTCAACGATCTTTTTACCGGATTCCTCGTATGTCTTGTGAGCGATTATCCAGATGTTTACCGGAGCATATGATTCCCTGGTTTCAGCGTAAGGATCAACATGCAGGTTTCCGGCTTCATCCCTTTTCCATACGGTTACGTGGATTAGCCTCCTGGGGATTCTGAGGCTGGTTTTGAATGCTCCTGAAAAGTCCGTAAAGCCCTCCGAGAGCTTTCTTGGGCCACCGTCTGCGAGCTCGAATACAGCTACGTAGGCGTTTACAGCAGGCGCACCGTAATGGTCTATTACAGATATTGTTGAGTCCAAGCATTGACTATCCTGGATATCCGGGAGGGTTGCGACTTGGGCGATAAGGCTTAGAATCGAGCCCAAGAGCAGTAAGCCCAATACGGTAAAGCCCATGCTCTTCAAGACTGTTTTAAAAACTTGAAACAAAGCAAAACTCGAAAAGGCTTTCCCCCTCAACTCCACACCCTTACCCTACTGCAATGAGGAACTATATATATTGCGTTCCAACACTATGAAAAAAACGTTTAAAACATTTCTGAAACAATTTTGAAAAATATGCTTAAATACTAGAAGATTAAAATGTCGAAATCCGACAACAAGTGAAGTTATTTTATTCTAGTAAACCGGTAAAAACAATATTTTTAATAACATAACTTTAAGAAGAACTCATGTATTCTAGTATCTCCAGTAAGCTCCGGATGGAATGATGCTGCAAGAATATTATTCTCCCTTACGAAGACTATTTTGTTTTCAAGGGTTGCGATAACTTCAGTGTTATTCCAGACAGAAGTGATTACTGGAGATCTAATAAAAATTGCTCTAAAAGGTTCTTCTCCAATTAAAGTAATCTTGAGAAGAGTTTCAAAAGACTCCCTTTGTCTTCCGAAATGGTTTCTCTCAACTTCAGCATCCAAGACTCCTAGGGTCTGTTGACAAATATTGCCAAGTACCTTGTCTTTAACCTTTTTAGCAAGAAGTATGAGTCCAGCACATGTTCCGAACACGGGTAAACCCTCGTTTATTCTCTTTTTCAATTCGGGGAAAATACCGCTCTTAAGCACGAGTCCACCTATTACAGTGCTTTCTCCTCCTGGTATTATAATGCAGTCTATGTCTTTTAACGATTCACCCTTTTTAACGCGAATTATGGTATACCCTATGCCGATTTTATTACAAGCTTGCATTACAGCCTTTTCATGTTCCTCTATGTCGCCTTGCATACCAAGTATACCTACTTTCAGAGTAGTCAAGCATCAGCACCTCTTTCCTGCATTCTAAGCTCCAGTGTTTTAACATCTAAACCCGGCATAGATTTCCGTTCATCTATCATGGATTGTGCTTCAGCAACGGTTTTAGGATCGTCAAAGTATGTTACTGCCAGTACTATAGCTTCTGCTCTTTCTCGAGGATCGGTTGATTTGAAAATACCTGAACCGACGAAGACTCCGTCACAACCCAGCCTCATCATAAGCGCAGCGTCTGCAGGAGTTGCAATTCCTCCAGCAGCGAAGTTTACAACTGGTAATCTTCCAATTCTTGCAACTTCTAAGACGAGATCGTAAGAAACTTTGAGCGCCCTGGCTTCTTTCATAAGCTCCTGTTCATCATCCAGTAATGTTGTGAGTTTTTTAATCTGGTTCTTAAGTAGCCTGAAGTGTTTAACAGCTTCTGAAACATTCCCAGTCCCAGCCTCGCCTTTAGTCCTTATCATTGCTGCACCCTCCTCTATCCTCCTTAGCGCTTCACCAAGGTCTTTAGCCCCATTTACAAATGGTGTTGTGAAACTCCATTTCCATATATGTCTCTCTTCATCTGCAGGAGTTAAAACCTCGGATTCATCTATCATATCTACACCAATTGCTTCAAGCACCATTGCTTCTCCAATATGTCCTATTCTACACTTTGCCATTACTGGGATTGTAACGCTATCCATTATATCTTCTATGACTTTTAAGCTGGCTGTTCTAGCAACGCCTCCAGCTTTTCTAACGTCGTAAGGAAGATTGTCCAAAACCATTACCGCAACCGCACCGGCATCTTCAGCTATTTGAGCTTGTTCAACATTCGTAACATCCATTATCACACCATGCTTAAGCATGTGAGCAAAACCTCGTTTTACAATAATGCTTCCCTTTCTAATTTTAACATCACTAAGATCCTCAGTTATTTCTCCTTCTCCCCTTCTAACCGAGTCTGTTGAAATCATTTTTAACAATGTTTAGGATAAAGTAAATGTATAAGTATTACCCTATATATAGGCTAACCATAATGTTGGATTATATCCTAAAGTGCTCTAAATGCGGTTCAACTTTTAATTTCAGCATTGAGAGGAAACTATGTAGCAAATGTGAACAGGGGTTATGGTTAGAAGTTAAAACGCTGTCTCTTGACAAACATGAAGGTGAACAGGGCATATGGAAGTATGGAGGAGTCCTTCCCAATGTAAAAAGAGAATTCAGGATTTCTTTGGGAGAAGGAGACAGCCCTTTGCAAAATAGCTTAAGGATAAGGGAGGAAATAGGCGTTAGAGAACTCTGGATTAAGGATGAGACTATAGAACCAACAGGATCTTATCTAGACAGGTGTTCAGCTTTATTCGTATCAGTTGTCCTTAGCATGGGTTATGAGAAGATACTCACATATTCAACTGGAAATCTAGGAGCGTCGATTGCAGCATACTCTTCTAGGGCAGGGATTAAAACACATGTTCAAGTAAGGCCTACGATAGACCTCGGTAAGCTCTATCAGATGATAATATATGGTGCAGAGGTAAAGGTTGTAGAAGCTTTTAGAGAAAAGAAGATTAAAAACACTGCAGTTGCTGTAGAATATGATCCTTTAATAAACGAGGCTAAGAAGACAATAATGCTTGAAACATTTTTCCAGTTAAACAGAAGGTTGCCAGATTACATTATTCTTCCAATGGGCGAAGGTGGGCTAGTTTACGCGACTTATAGGATGTTGAAGGATATAAGCAGGAGTTCTACGTCATGTAAGACAAGGATTATCGGTGTTCAGTCCGAGGACTGTAAGCCCATAGTGAATTCCTTTGAAAAAGGCCTGGATTTTATTGAGCCTGAGTCAGAATCAAGGGGGAGGATATTTGATGTAAGCGTTTCGAATCCGAAATTCGGAGTAGCAGCTTTAAGGGCGATAAGGGAAACGAAGGGAACAGCAGTATCCGTTGGCGAGAAGGAGGTTTTTGAAGCATTAAGCCTCTTGGCTGAAAAGGAGGGCATACTTGCAGAGCCTGCTGGAAGCCTCCCCATAGCAGGGCTAATAAAGCTCGTAAAAGAAGGGATTATTGAAAGGGATTCTACCGTCATCTGTGTAGTTACTGGTAGTGGGCTTAAAGACCCTAAGGTGATGAAGGAGATAGCACATAGGAAGTCCAGCCTAGGCGCGTTGATAGAAGAGTTGAGTGGTGGTTTCAGACTTAGTCCTACTAAGACAGCCATACTGAGACTCCTATCAGAGAAAAATATGTACGGATACCAGATTTGGAAAGGATTAAGGGAGAAATACGGCATATGCGTGAAGATACCGACTGTATACCAGCATTTAAACGAGCTCATTGGGAAAGGATACGTCAAAAAAGGAGAGTCTAAGACCGTTATGGGCAGGAGGAGAGAGTATTACTCACTAACGGAAAGGGGAGAGGCTCTTGTCTAAAGCCTAATGGGTACGTATTTTATCTTCAAGTCACTA
>JANXDK010000050.1 GCA_025059435.1 Thermoproteota archaeon | reverse complement strand
AATCGGGCCCGGAGGGATTTGAACCCCCGACCATCAGGTTAAGAGCCTGCCGCTCTACCATGCTGAGCTACGGGCCCCTTAGGCCTTTTCTAATTCGGTGTTTTAAAAACTTTTAACCATATGCTTTTAATGGCTTTTGTTGAAATCTGGAATGGGTAAAGATAGTAGGGTTGTTCTTACTACCGGCGTGTTTGACATTATTCATCCTGGCCATATAAGGTTCTTGGAAGAGGCCAAGCGTTTAGCCGGTAGGAAAGGTAAGCTAGTGGTTATTGTCGCTTGCGACACTATTGTCAAGAAGAATAAGGGTAGGATTCCTTTGTTCAAGGCTAGGGATAGGGCTTTCATGGTTTCCAAGCTTAAGCCCGTTGACACCGTATACGTTGGTAGACGAGGGGATCTGGATAAGAACATAGAATTCTTCATTAAAAAGATTCAGCCAGATGTGATTGTATTCGGATACGATCAAGAAGAAATTATACGTAAGACGCTTGAAGTACTAGATAGGCTTGGACTTAGGATAAAGATTGTGAAAATGAGGAAATTCTATAATGTTAGCAGCAGTAAGATAATAGGTAAGATAAGACGCTCCTAAGTAGCTTTCTCAAAAACAGTTGTCTTAAATAAGAAGGTTACCCTATCCCCGTCTTTTAGAGAAAGTTCCTTCCTAAGGTTGTACTTGGAGATTATCTCCACTACGGAATTGTCGTAAATCGTCCTTAAGGCCTTTATTATTGCACCATCGTACTTTTCCCCTATGACCACTGGGTAACAGTAAACATCTCCAAAGGTCCTCTCATGATTTGAAAAGCCATGTATTATTATCGGTGGCTTAGCCATCTTCTCCGCAAGGAGCAGCTGATCCATGTAGCTTTCAATCTTAAGGTTCAAGGTTCCAACGTAAGGATAAAAGCCTAGTTTATTGTAGAACTGTTCGAAGTATGGTTTCCTGGAGACGTAGTATGCTCCTTCACCTAATCCTGTGAAAACCCTTCCAGTGAAGACATGGGTCACATATACCTTGTTTATCGTTGACAAGATGGATCCAACGTGTAGTTTAATCTGGTCAACCCCCTTACCAGATAGCTTTATCAGCCTACCTTTAGAAGACATTACCGTTTCTATGAGCTTTTCTTTCTCCAGCTCTTTCAAGTATCTGGATGCTGACTGATGCGATGCCCCAATAACTTTGGAAAGTTCTCTTGTGGAAATGTTTCTCTTACCTTCCTCTATTAGCTTTGCAATCGCAATTAAAACATATATTTTCTTATACTCTTTCAACAACTCTAGACACCTTGTTTAGCATCTTGTGGGAGATCCTATGTGCTACTTTAAGCGGAATAGGTAGTTTCGAATCTTCAGGGGTTGTCTTCTTAAGTATTTCATAAGCCTTCTCAAGAGTAATCATGTTGCCAACACTGTAATAATACTTACCTTCGAACATCCTTAAATTGTTAACGTTGTACTCTTCTTCCATGCTTCCGATAGGATTATTAGCAACACCTATCGTCGGCTTCTTAAGAACTACCCCGAGGTATGTTGCAAGGCCACATTTCCTCGGATGAGCTAGACCATGGCCATTAACTAATAGAGCATCATACTCATCTCCGATTTTTTTAAGTGCTTTAAGCACAATGGGCCCCTCTCTAAAAGAGAAAAACGTTGAGACATATGGTATTTTAACGCTACTTATTGTAACGCTTATTAGCGTTACCTCATTTCTGGAAAGATCGTATACTGAAAAGCCAACTGCTGCCAGGTCTTCATGGTAGGAAGCATCTACTCCACCTATTTTTAAAACACCCTCCAAGAATTCGTCTGAAACAACCACCATCCGGGAAATGAGCTCTTGAGCTTTTAAAAGCCTAAGATAAACATGCTGGTCCAACCTATACTCTTTGACTATTATCATTGTGTTTTTTCTCAAAATACTTCTCCATAGATGATAGGAAAGCCTTCCTCCTAAGTTCCTCGTTCAAAATGGTGAATGCTGACTCTACCGATGCTCTGTTGACATCCACCTTTCTTTTGAATCCCGGCAATACTGCTTCGCCCAATGCTATCGTAGAAAGGTTTTCGTATAATTGTACCATTAAACTATAAGCATTCTCCGCTTCATCCAATCGGCCCCTTCTAAGGTTTTCCATCATAACCCTTTTTAACTCGCCTATCAAGTCGGATGCTGCATACAATATTGAAGCTGGAGGAGGCTTAGACTTAAGCCTATGCTCCCTTCCAGACGTAAACCAGTATATGAATATCGCTTCCAAAAACTCTTGGTATGTTTGTACTATCGGCGGCCAGGTGTCGTAGATACCGTTTTTAGAAGCCATCTTAACTATCTTCTCAATATCGTGCTGTACTTCGTCTAGTAATCTTCTTGCCATCGTGAAATCTTGGGCGTAAGCTGCTTTAATGGATTGCCTGCACTTCTTTAAGATATCGCTTATTCTCTTTAAAAGCCCGTACTTCACATCCTCCTGCCTTCTAAGGAATTCATACGATTTTTTAATAAGCAGATCGATCATATTATGTAAATCTCTTGACAAGACCTACACTATCCTGACAGTTCTTTGTAAAGGCTTTGTCTGCCACGAATATTTCCTGATCTTAGCAGACTTTCCAAAGCCGCATGCAGCACAGTACTTCTTCCGGACATGGAAAGACCTTCTTCCACATCTTCTACATATCTTATGCGTCGCCTTCTTATGGAGTCTCCCAAACGCTGTGGTGCCTGCTGACGTCTTACCCAATTTCTAACTACCTCTTCTCTTCAGGCTTATATTCGATAGGTGGTGATATTAATATAACGTTATCTCCCCTTATAACGATGAGACCAAGTTTAGTACTCTCATTACCCCTAAGTTCCTCAGCATCAGATAGTACTATGTTAAGGTGGGGATCATAGCCGTCAAGTATGCCGCGTATCTTTGCTCCGCCTTTAAGCTTCACTATTATGCTTTTCCCGAGGGATGCTTGAAGCAGCTCCATCGTAGTGTCTGTAGACAATTCTCGAAGTCTTTGCTAATTGCCTAAATAAATCTTTTTCCCATTTTGGAGATGGGTTATCCTTAGCTTTAAAGGGCCCTATAGGTCTCTAAGAGTCTCGGGGAGTAAACGGGATCACCGTACATCTTGCTAAGTATCTTCTTCATATTCTGTATTTTCTTTGCTTCTCCATGCACTAAGAATAATGGCCCCTTCTTAGTGTACACACGTCTTATGTAGTTTAGCAACTGATTTCTGTCGGAATGGCCCGAGAACCCGTCGACCTTTTCAATATTGCTCCTTATGGTCAGTGCTTCAACCTTGCCGTTGGAGTTCTGGAAGGTCAGCTCCCTGAGACCGTTTAAAACCCTGTTACCTAGAGTTCCCTCTATTTGATAGTTTACGAAAATCACTATCGATTCTTCCTGTTGTGCAATCATCTTGAAATACTCGAGAACCGGCCCGCCTTCCAACATGCCTGAGGGGGAGAGTATTATGTTTCTCCTGCTCTCCGCTATCTCCTCTTTAGAAACCGAGTTTTTAACGGGTATTACATATTCTGATTTGAACGGGTTAAAACCGTTATTAATTATATTTCTCAATTCCTTGGATAGGTAATTGGAGAAGGAGGCATGTATAGCAGTCACTTCTGAGATCATACCATCGACATATATCGGTACTTCAGGTATTTTCTTATTCCTTATGGCATTATCTAGTATCAGCATTATTTCCTGAGCCCTTCCTACAGCTAGAGTGGGTATTAGGACGTTTCCATTCTTCTCTAGTGTAGAGTTGACTAAGCTTATGAGTCGGTTCTCCACATCCTCCCTGGGTGGCATTAAGTCATTCTGACCACCATACGTGCATTCCGTGATTAGCGTTTCGACTCTTGGAAACATTGTGGAAGCATGTTCTAGGAGGATCGAACGATCATACTTCAAGTCTCCTGTGAAAACAATATTGTGAAGACCTTCACCTATGTGAAGGTGTATTATTGCCGATCCAAGTATGTGACCAGCATTCCTAAAGGTCAATTTTATATCCGGAGCAACATCGACCACAACCCCAAATTTTACAGGGATAGTGTGTTGTAGTATTGTCCTAAGATCCTTTA
>JANXDK010000004.1:6550-16508 GCA_025059435.1 Thermoproteota archaeon | reverse complement strand
CGGAGTTTGAAAATATTTTCGGTAAGACTGTTAGGGAAATAGTTCTATTCGATTCTCTGGATCTACTTAAAAAGGGGGTTTTTGGCCTTGGCGAAGTCAATCAATGCGTCCAAGACAGGATAGGGGATTACGTGGCATTGTCTAAAGGATACGGGAGGCTTATATTCCACTATGATTTGAAGGAGAGGACCGAGCCCGAGTTCGTTAAGGCAGGGGCACACGGATCGTTGACGTTAGATGAACTCCTCATCCCCTTAGTGGCCTGCAGGGTTTCAATACTACAAAAGTAAAGGTTAAAACCCTCCTCTTAAGGAATGTAGGCTTTAAGGTGTCTGAAATGAGGGTAGGGGTTCTGACAGGCGGAGGGGATGCTCCAGGATTAAATGCCGTGATAAGAGCAGTATTGAAAAGAGCTGAACAGTTTGGAATAGAAGTCATAGGCATAAGATACGGTTGGGCCGGGCTTCTCAACATGGATACTGTTCCATTGAGCTACAAGGACTTGGAGGATAAGATCGGTGAGGCGGGAACTGTGATAAAAACCTCTAGGACGAATCCTGTTAAAGACGAGGCTACAATGAATAAGTGTATAGAGAACTTTAAGAAACTTGGCCTAGATGCTTTAATAGCAATAGGTGGAGACGATACTCTTACTGCGGCTAAGAGGCTTCATGAGGCAGGCTTGAAAGTCGTTGGGGTTCCGAAGACGATAGACAATGACCTAAAGGGAACCGACTATACATTCGGCTTCGATACCGCCGTTAACGCTGCTATGGAAGCCATAGAGTCTCTGAAGAAGACAGGGGAGGCTATGGACAGGGTAATGGTCGTTGAAATAATGGGTAGGCACGCAGGCTGGATAGCGTTATACTCTGGGCTCGCTGCTGGCGCCGATTTGATACTAATACCCGAAGAGCCTTTCAAGATAAGCGATGTTGCAGAATTCGTTAAGAAAAGAAAGGCTGAAGGGAAGGGTAGTTTGACAATAGTTGTTGCAGAGGGGGCTCTAATAGCCGACTATAAAGGTCCTATAACTAAAGATACTAAGGTCGACCAATATGGACATGTCTACTTGGGTGGAATAGGAGAATTCCTAGCTAAAGAAATTGAGAAGGCGACGGGTTTTGAGACTAGGGCTGTCGCCCCCGCTCATATAGTAAGAGGTATGTCTCCAACTGCTTTTGACAGGGTCCTCGCTACAAGACTAGGCTATGCTGCAATAGAGTTAGTAAGAAAAGGTGTTTTCGGCAAAATGGTTGCATTAAGAGGTACCGAAATAGTAAGTGTAGATCTCTCTGAGGCTGTTGCAGAAACAAAACTCGTCGACAAATCTCTGATAGAGCTTAAGAACGCTTTAACGATCTGAGCTCAAAGAGATGAGTAATTTTTGTCTTTTAAAACTATCGATTATTTATTCCTATGCATCCAGTGAAAGCTTTTCTCGTTGAAAGTAGAGTCGAGTTTTATCTCTCCCAGCTTTATCGAGTCGAATCTTGATGCTAAGGGCGTTTTAATAACAACCTCCTTATCCGTTAAGGACTCTATTATACCTACTCCAAGGAAACTATTCCCCCTGGCGAGGCCTACCAAGAGGCCCCTTTCCCAATCTTCGCCTAATAGGATAATATTACTCCCACCTGCTTCAGTTACTACGGGCTCTTCTAGCTTCCCCCTGATCTTAACGTATGTGCCACCCATGTATGACTTTACCTCTAATGGTTCTAGGTTTTTCCCAATGTTCTCAGGTAATGTTGTCAACTCCCCATTTATGAAAGGATGGTTCATAAACATCACTTCGCTAATACTCTTCCCCACAAGCCTAGATTTTATGAAATACCTCTTATAATTCAAGATTCTGAGAAGTCTTCTTTGCGTTCTGCTTCTCTTCCTCACGTAAGGAGTAGACTCGACTCTGATAATACTTAAACTCCGATCTATCTGACCCGCGAAGAGCCCATATTCTTCTTCTCCTAATAACGATATTATCGAATACGGCTTAACCATGTTCATAAGCTCAGCCTTATATTTCAAACCTTTGGGACTCACCCATCCATCTGTGTTTAAAACGATTTTCCTAACTCCTCTTTGCATAAGTCTCTTCACGATTCTCGCTATCGACTCGTTCAATTCCACGGCAACGGTCTCCGGCGCCGTTAAGCCTATGAACTCAATTATCTCAGGCTTAACCTGACAGAGGTCGCTTAAACCTTTACTTGCAATTCCTGCACTAACCGTCCCTGGAACACCCAAGTCGTTCTGGCCAGGATCACCATCAACTATACCAACCTCTCCCTGGAAATTAAGGTAATAATTTACTAGAAACGTTGCCAAGCTTGTTTTCCCAGAGTCCGTGCCGCCGATTATTGCTATTAACTTAGCATCGTCTCCCGCTGTCTTCTCAGCACATTCTATCCAGCTACTAGGTATGGTTGAACCCTCCACTATTTGATACTTCTTACCATCGACAACAAGGCTTGTATCAGAGTACTCAGCGTAGAACGGTGTTCTCCTAAACCTTCTAACCTTCAGAGTACTACCTTCAGCAAATACTGTCCCCATCACGTTAACCATACCTTCAGCAATCTGTACAGTAGCTGGGCCGTCTACTATCAATGTTTTCCCAATCCTTAGGGTAATCCTATTTCTTACTATTCTTTTCATTAAGAAAATTTAATCCCTGCGGATATTTATACATAAAACCCCGGATTTGAGAAACTTTTTTAAGCACCGGACCCTCTGAAGCCGAACGTATTGTCTGAGAAAAGCCTTGCAGAAGAAGTATTTGAAATAGTTAGAAATCACCATGCTTTCCGAGGGTCTTCTTTAAATCTCATTGCAAGCGAGAACATCACCAGTAAGGAGGTTAGAAAGCTCCTCACCTGTGATATGGGTCACAGGTATGCTGTTGGATTCCTCTATGAGAGGATGTACAGAGGATGCGAGTATATAGATAAGCTTGAGGAGTTAACTCAATTCCTCGCTAGAAAGCTTTTCAGAGTCGAACACGTTAACACATTGCCCATTTCCGGGACTGTTGCAAACCTGGTTGCAATAGGTGCTTTTACAAGACCCGGAGACACTATGATGGGTCTTAGTGTTATGGACGGTGGACACAGTAGTTTTAGAGAAGTCTCCAGGTATCACGGCGTCAGCATGGTCCCACTGCCATTCAACGCTGAAGAATACAATATAGATGTAGACCAGTCTAGGAAGATGATCGCTAAAGTAATGCCTAAAATGGTAATGCTCGGAGCTTCGGAAATCTTATTCCCGCAACCTGTGAAAGAGATTTCCGAAGCCGCTGCAAATGTTGGGTCTATTACAGTATACGACGGGGCCCACGTATTGGGTTTAATAGCCGGAGACAATTTTCAAGACCCTCTGCGAGAAGGGGCTGCAGTCATAACTGGAAGTACTCATAAGACGTTTTTCGGTCCTCAAGGTGGGATAATACTTTGTAAGAGACAGTATGGTGATGCTATAGATAAGGTTGCATTAAGTATGATAAACAACCATCATATAAACAGGGTTGCAGCATTAGCTTACACTCTCGCAGAATTCTTAGCATTTGGTCGAGAATATGCTAGAAACGTTGTTGCAAATGCTCAAGCCTTAGCCGAATCATTGTACAACAATGGTTTAGACGTAATATGTGCCAATAAGGGATTTACGAAATCGCATCAAGTAATATTTAGGGTTAAAGAGGGGGCTGCAATGGAGGTCTCGAAAAATCTTGAGAGGGCAGGCATAATAACTAGCATGACGCCGCTTCCAACAGATAAATCCGAGACTATGGCGAGTGGCATAAGACTTGGTGTACAAGAGATAACTAGGTTAGGAATGGGTAGGGAAGAGATGGACCAAATAGGGAGGCTAATAGCCAAGGTTGTAAAAGACCCTGATTCTGTAGAGACTGTCAGAGAGGAAGTCAGGAAACTTGCCAGCAGGTTTATAAAAATCCATTATACTTTCAATGATAACGAGAACGCCTATGATTGGTATTAAGCAGACCTATGCCTAACTGGTTTTAAACCGAGGAATACGATTAAAATGCCTAACGTTGCAAGTAGAATCACTATAGGGAAAACAGACAAGTAGGTACCTGTAATGTCCTTAAGCATCCCGGAAAGGTATGTTCCTGCAATTGCTCCTACACCGTATGCGGTGAAGACGACACCATAGTTTTCAGAATAGTACTTTGTACCGAATAGTGTTTTAGTCATTGTTGGAGCCATGGCAAGCCATCCGCCAAGGTTCAACCATAATAGGCTGAAAGACAATAGGTATACCGGCGTATTACCCTCGCCGAATAAATATAGGGCTGTTGAAGAAGCAAGTATTAGAGTAAAGGAAAGCATTGCGCTTTTTCTCGGATTAAGCTTATCTGTTATCCATCCGAACAACGGCCTACCAAAACCGTTGAAAACTGAGAAAACGGTTATCGTGAGATTAGCGACGTATTCATCTATTTTAGCAATTTCCCTTCCGAACGGGGAAGATATTCCTATAGCCATTAAGCCTGCTAGACACCCTATCATGTACGCTGACCATAATGCGTAGAAACTAAGTGACTTAACCATTTGGACCCTGTTTAAATCTGTATCGTAGTCTTGTCTTACTCCGGTTGTAACTTTAAGTCCTTGGCTCGTCTCTGAAGGCGGGAATCTTAAAACCAACGATAATATGGTTAAAACTAAGAGGAAAGCTAGTCCTGCGTAGAGAAAAGTCTGCAATGGCCCAAATATTCTAATCAGGTTTGTTAAGATGGGGGCGATTATCACCCCGGAGAGCCCGAAGCCCATTACCGTCAAACCTATCGCTAAACCACTCCTACGCGGAAACCATGTTGCTGACACAGCTATTGGACAACCGTATACAACACCGACTCCAGCACCACCGATTATCCCGTACAATGCGGTCATAGTCTCTATGTTCGGAGAGAAGCTTGCTCCAATCCATCCAGTGCCTACCATTATGCTTCCAATTAAGCTGGTCTTCCTGGGACCCAATTTCTTAATCAACCCCCCTGAAGCCGCCATGAATATTGAGAACATTAGAAGGAAGACCATGAAGGGCAGACCGCTTTGAGTAGCACTTATACCCCATAGCTTTTCAAGTGGGGCTCTGAAAATGCTGAACGAGTATATAGCACCAAGACAGATGTTTATCAGAAAACCTGTGAAAACGAGAAATCTACCGTTCATTTTAAGTTAAAAAATAATTCGATTAATGATGAACACAGTTAATCATCCACGCTTCTCTATAGCTTCTTTAATCATATTATAAGCTTCAGCCACTTCTTTCACAGCAGTCTCATCCTCTAAGGTGGTGATATCACCGAGAGGCTTACCGGCAACCACCGCTCTTAGAAGCCTCCTCATTATCTTACCGCTTCTAGTCTTGGGGACAGCATTGATGAAGACTATTATAGCATCGGATGCCACGAGAGGACCTATGGTCTTCCTCAAATGCATCTTCAACTCTTGCTCAAGCTCGGGGGTGCCTTTGTATCCGTGCTTTAAGACTGTGAATATCATCGGTATTTCTCCCTTTATTTCATCTGGTTTGCCGATACATGCTGATTCTGCGACAGCAGGATGCATGATCATTGCAGATTCAACTTCGGCAGTACCTATCCTGTGGCCAGCTACTTTAATAACGTCATCAGCCCTTCCCAGTATCCAGAAGTATCCATCTTGATCTTTGACAGCATAATCGCCAGTCCAGAAACAACCCTCCCATTTCTTCCAATATACATCGATATATCTCTGAGGATCTTTGTATAATGACATCAACATTCCCGGCCATGGTGTTTTTATCACGAAGTATCCTCTTACACCTGGTGGACAAGGCTTACCGTCTTCATCGACGACATCCGCCTTAACACCGGGTAGTGTAAAACCATTCGTACCAGGCTTAAGAGGGTATATTTTACCTAAACCTGGAAGATGACCAGTCAATATGTGACCAGTCTCAGTCATCCACCAGGTACTAGAGCAAACAGCATCGCCACGACACACATTGGCGTACAACCATCTGAAGGCTTCAGGGTTTATCGGTTCGCCAACCGAATGAGCAATTCTGATTGTAGAGAGGTCGTGCTTTTTAACGAGTTCATCTGGAAACTTCATAAGCATCCTTATTGCTGTCGGACTCGTGTAAAATATGGTGACTCCATACCTTTCTATGATACTCCACCATCTGTCTGGAGCAGGATAATCGGGAGCACCTTCGTACATTATTGAAGTAGCTCCAGTCATCAAAGGACCGTAGACAATGTAAGAATGCCCTGTAACCCACCCTATATCTGCAGTACACCAGTAGACATCATCATCTTTAATATCGAAGATCATCTTCATCGTTGCGTATAAACCTACGGCATAGCCCCCTATAGATTCCTGAGAGCCTTTAGGAGCACCAGTTGTTCCAGAAGTGTAAAGTATGTAAGAAAAGTCGTCTGCTGGCAAGGGTACAGCATCTACCTTGACGTTTTCAGAAATACCAGATAATAAGTCGATATGCCACATATCCCTGGCTTCATTAAAAGGCACATCTGATCTACCTGTCCTATTAACAACAATGACTTTTTCAACAATATGTCCTCTCTCTTCCAATATTTTTACAGCCTCGTCGACAATTTCCTTAATCTTTATTATCCTTCCCCTTCTGTATAAGCCGTCTGCCGTCACAATTATCCTTGATCCAGCCGCCTCAATCCTATCAGCCAAAGCTATAGCACTAAAACCGCTGTATACAATACTGTGCTTTGCACCGATCCTTTGTAAAGCAAGCATGTAAAAAGGTAATTCAGGAATCATCGGCAAGTAGAAGGTTAAAACCTCGCCCTTCTCAACTTTAAGCTTATTCTTTAATGCGAATGCAATCCTATTAGAAATCCTGTAAATATCATAATAAGTGAATTTCCTAACCTCTTTAGGTTCTCCAGTATTTTCATCAACCGGTTCACCTTCCCATATCAACGCAAGCTTATTCTTCCTGCCTTTTTCAATCTGCCAATCAGTACAGAGATAAGCAAGGTTAATTTCTCCTCCTACGAACCAACGGAAGAATGGCGGATTACCGTCATCAAGAACCTTATTCCATTTCTTAAACCAAGGTAATTGTTCAGCCCACTTTAACCACCATTTTTCAATAGACTCCTTATCCTTAACAGTATCTTCATGAAACTTCTTAAAATCCTCTATGTCCCAAACCTTATTCTTCCAAGAGGGAGGTATGATGTACTCCTTGAACTCTTTGTAAACCTCCTGTTTTTCCTGTTCCATTTTTCAATCGGGCGAAGTTCGAGTCGTTTGTTTTTAAGGATTTCTACCCATGTAAAGCATACTTTTTCGCCCAAATATCGTTAGAAAAAAAATCCTTGATAAAAATTTTAAATTGTAATTAGCTAGCTATTGCTATCTCTACGGTTGTTTTAAAGCCCACGGATCATAATAACTTGACAGTGTCTAAATTAGACTTTTAAAAATAACATCCCTTGGGTTTAAAACTGTCAGGCTCTTGGTTCCATTCTGAAGACTATTATTGCATCCAACTTAAGCATCAAAAGATAACTTAAAAAAGGTCTTGAACATCCTTCAGGTGATGGAAAATGGCTTTGAAATTTAATACCCTGGATGATTTTGACTTTAACGGTAAGACCGTTATTCTAAGAGTCGATATAAACTCTCCATTGGACCCACAGACATTAGAGATAATAGACGATTCGAGAATAAGAGAGCATTCTGAAACGATCAATGAGCTTCTAAGGAAGAATGCAAAGGTGGTTATACTTGGACATCAAGGTAGAAAGGGAGATCCTGATTTCAGCGATTTCAGCAAGCATTATATGGCTATGCTGAAGTACGTTAAGAACCTAAAGTATGTTAACGATATCGTTGGGGTCAGAGCTATTAACGCTATAAGGGAATTAAAGCCCGGCGAAGCACTTCTCCTTGAAAACGTTAGGATGATTGACGAGGAGACGGAGACTAAGACGGCTGAAGAGCATGCGAGGGGTGTTTTGGTTTCTGCATTAGCCCCATTAGCAGACATTTTCGTGAACGATGCTTTCTCAGCATCTCATAGAGCTCATGCCTCTATTGTAGGTTTCACAGCAGTACTCCCTTCGGCGGCGGGTAGGGTTATGGAGAGAGAGTTAAAGGCTCTTGAGAAGGTCGTGGATAATCCTTCAAAGCCTTGCCTTTATGTATTAGGTGGAGCAAAGGCCAAGGAGACTTTCAAGGTTATTGAGAACGTTCTAGACAAGAGAATTGCCGATAAAGTTCTGTTAGGCGGAATGATATCCCAGGTTTTTCATGAGGCTGCAGGTTTTAGACTCGGAAGCGTTAACTCCAAGCTCATCGAGGAAAAGGGATTAAGCAAATTCCGGGAAAGCGCTTCTAGAATACTAAGTAAACACTTCCAAAGGGTAATGCTACCCTACGATTACGCTGTGGATATCAACGGCGATAGGGTTGAATACATGGTTTCACAATTGCCCGTTGAAAACCTGTTGAAAGACATCGGTTCTGAAACAATAAGAGTATATTGTAGGGAGATTAGTAATGCGAGTACGATAGTCTTTAACGGTCCAGTTGGCGTTTTCGAAGAAGAAGCTTTCGCAAGGGGAACAATAGAGCTCTATAGGGCTGCAGCCTCTTCAAAGGCATTCACAGTAGTAGGCGGCGGGCATTCGATTTCAGCACTTGAAAAAGCAGGAGTTTATGGTAAAATCAGCTTCGTAAGCACCGCAGGGGGCGCTTTAATCAGTTATCTTTCCGGAGAAAAACTTCCTGGAGTTGAAGCATTGAAAACGCATTAACAATTTTTTTATTGAGCGTATATTCTTTATGGATTTTCTGCGAGATAACAATTAAAGTTGTCAAATCGAGAGGTTTATATATCCTCATTAGTTTTTTGAACCAATATTTTCAATGCTTTTGACAAGATTAGACTTAGGCAGATAAATACTAGCAACCATAATTATTCTGCCTCCAGACATACTTTTTGAAGCTTGACCTCTGCTTTGTCTAGTTTTCTGAAACTGATTATTTCAGCGACCTCGGAGCTTTTTGAGATGGCCCGATGTAGATTAGATCGATGAAGCTTTCAAAAGGTTTTATAGGATAACTCTGACGGTATACATGGATTGTAAGAACGACTCCCAGACATCTTCAGTCGCATAATTATACCTTCAAGAAGATATTCTGGAAAAACGAATAATAATACCATTCTAAGTTTAATTAAGGGTCTATTAAGGGGAATTTAGAACTATACTAGGCCTCTCGCAACCCTAGCTAAACAGTAACCGTTGAAAGCCATTTTATAAATCAGTATTGCTAAGGTGTTGCTTCTTATCCTGTCGACACCGCCCAAGGTCATTTTCAAAAGTTTAAACCTTGAAAGAACCTCGTCCAAATCTTCCTCCCTTTTCACCTTTAAGTTTCCAAAGGCCTTTAATAGTATTTCAGAAGCCTCCTTCACATTTTTCCTCTGTGCTTCTATTGGCTCCTCACCGCCTTCGAAGAAGAAAGATATGGCGTCTAGAGCTTCAATAGCCCGCTTGAGGTTTAGGAGAAGCCCCGCTAGTATGACAAGCCTAGAAGCCTCCTCAATGCTTACCGAAGCGATGTCTTTAACAATTTTCCTCATTACCTCGTTGTGTTTAGATGTCAATAGCAATATATTCTTGGCTTGGCTACTACCCAGCCCTTCGACAACCATTCCTATATTAATGAGTATCTCCCCTATCTGTTTAAGATAATCCTCGTAATCGTCTCCCGTAGCGTCTTGGAGTATTCGATGCAAAGAAGGCAGCATTATCTCTACATTTTCATCAATGCGTCTAGGCGGGCCCCTTTGGAGGAACGGGGCCTTAGTCAACTGTAGTCCCGAAGGCAGACTGTATTCTAGGCAACATCCTCCGACGTATTCAAGGAGTGTACAACCGTTCCTG
>JANXDK010000004.1:0-6540 GCA_025059435.1 Thermoproteota archaeon | reverse complement strand
TATTCAGCCTTGCGGAGCAAGTCTACTGCGCCCCAGAGAACCTTATAAAGTATTTGTAAAAGCTCCTTCTCCTCTGTCCTTTGCTCACCGATGTTAACGCATATTCTTCCACCTGTTGTTATAAGGAACCTTAGGTTTCCGAAGACTGTATCTATTACTTCTGTCTTAACCCCCTTATCTTCCTTGATTTCCCACAGTAGACCCAGGAGATAACGCGCAGTATCATAATCTAGAAACCTCGTTGGAAGCTTTTCAACACGGTCCTCAAAGTAATTCGGGTGAGCATACTTAGTTTTAAGGCCGGGTATTGTTATTAGGGAAGCAGAACTGTGTACAACTCCATCTTTAAGCATCTCCATGATCCTGCTCTTATTATCAGAATAACCCTCGTTCTGAAGTATTGGGCAGTCAGATATGCTATTAACACCTAATAGTAGCCTTCGTGCAAAAGTTGAACATGAAGCATTTCCGCAGAGCCCGCAATCATATCCGGGGGTCAACCTTCTAAACTCTGCAAACTCGTGTCTCACCATTATGCAATACCTGGTAAAAAGGCGGTTAATAGTCTTTCTCTCAAACAGTCTTATTCTGGTGGTTGCTCTTCTTCGCTAGCCTTTTTTTCAACAGTCTTCTCCCTCCACGACTCTCTTATTTCAGCAAGCTTTTCCCCGACCTTTCTTGCTTCTTCAATAGTGTTAAAAATAGTAGGAGATAATCGAAGAGCGCTTCTGCCGCCAGTCTTTTGTAAGAGGAGAGGACTGTCGAAGTTTCCTGATTCGGCAATTATATGAAACTGGTCTTCTAATATGATCTGTAGTAAGTTGGATGGGAGGTTGTTCATCGTTATTGAAAACACTCCGGTCTTATAGTCCTTAGAAGCAGACTGGTAAAAGGAGATACCGTCTTCGCCAGCAATACTCGTGATTTCATCTACAAGAGTCCTCTCGTGATTTAAAACATCCTCGAAACCCAGACTATCTAAGTATCTTATCGCTGCTGCGAGTGCGACCGTATCTATGTGTTTCTCTTCTTCTCCGCGTTTGATCAGCAAGTATCCTTGTGTCTTCTTAATGCTATTAGCCCTATCATCTGAGAAATATAGGACGCTGGTTCCCTCTATGCTAAACATATTCCCCGACTTGAAATAAGCGTAGTCAACCATCATTTTCTGCAGGTTAAGGCGCATCCTTTGTATTGAATACGTAGTATCCAGTATCGTTATAATACCCTTGTCCTTTAAAATCGGTATGACTTTTTCCAATGGGATTATAGTTCCAGTAGCTCCGCAAACGTGATTGATAAAGGCAGCCTTAACACCCTTTTTAATAATAGTTTTAAGCTTCTCTTCAAAGCCCTCGGTTCCAAAATCGAAGTATTCGATTCTGCCCTTATTCATAGTGACATATTCCTTGATGAGATTAACAGCTTTACCTTGCGCATTGGAAGAAACTAGGAAGATATCGTTATTCTTCAAACCTATACTCTGAAGAATAACTGTAAGACTTTGAAAATTGCTAGATGAGAACACTATGTTATCTTCGGCAACACCCAAGTGTTTAAAAATCGTATCACGAGCCTCCATGTAAAGTTCTAAGGCCCTGTGAGAAGGAGTACTTTCAGAACCGGGTCTGCTCTTGACTTCGTTGTAATACGCTAGTATCTTCTCTAAAACGGGTATAGGGATACCAGTAGAATCCGCATTGTTCATAAATATGTAGTCTCCGGCTATACTTGGGAAATCCTCCCTTACTTTATAGGGATCTAGCATTAGCGAAAGCACTTAGTAAGCATTCATTCAATAATGCTTTTAAAGATTACATCACCTGTTTTAAACCAGCAGTCCTTGAGTAGGGAACATACTGCTGAACACGTGTTAATGGGTAGTCTTCAGAGGATTAAGGGAAGTTTTAAAGTTAGAAAGGTAGAAGTATACGATGGCTTCGGCAAAGTCTTTATTGAAATAGATTCACTGAGCTTCGAAGACTTGGCTAAAGCACAGGTCATTGCCAACAAGGTTATATTTGAAGGGAGGGTTGTCAAGGAGCATTTCTTCGACTCGCTAGAAGAGGCTCAGAAAGCCTTTCCGAGTCTAAGGGCTCACGAAGAACGTATACAGGGGCGAGTACGAGTCGTCGAAGTCGATGGATTCGACTACTCGGCCTGCACGGGTAAGCATGTTGAAAACACTAAAGATTGCGGTATGATATTGGTGACTCATGTTTCTAAGAGCGGCGGTGAATACCAGATCGATTTCGAAGTCGGCGAGAAGGCTTTGGAAACTGCTGTTAAGCTGAGTACCCTCTGCCTATCCATATCCTCTATACTCGGCACTCCTATTAAAAACCTTGAGAAAGCCGTGTTAAACATGAGGTCTGAGAACGAGGATTTGAAAAAAAGGATTTCAGTAATCACCGAAGACTCTGTTAAAAAAACCCTATCGGAAGAATCTTTAGGCGAAACTAAGCTCTATGCAGCAATTCTAAAGGGAGTTGACACCAAGGCCGTTATGAAGACTATTGGAGAATTAATAGGTAAGAATAATTATATTTATGTCATCGGCTTAGAATGGTACGGTGTTTGTAATATCCTAATAGGAAGCGGGGATGAAAGGATTAATGCGACACATATTCTGAAAGAACTATGTAGAGTTTTTAACGGTAAAGGTGGTGGAGACAATAAGATTGCAATAGGCTCATTCCCCTGTGAGAAATTACACGATGTATTTGAAGAAGCGAAGAAAATCGTCCGCGACGTTTTGAAAGTCCAATAAACAATTCACTATTCTACAATAACCTTAGAAGAAAGCTTAAGGCTCTTGTCCACTATCGCATCCATGTTTACTTTTTTCTCAAGTTCATTAACAACCCTGGGCCTTGCCCTAGTTTCAGGATGTCTTGCGATTATGCTGCAACAATCCTTGTAAGGCTTTATTGAAAGATCGTATGTCCCTATTTTATTTGCTAACGCGATAATCTCCTCCTTATCATAGCCTATTAGAGGCCTTAAAACAGGCATCTTTAAGCCCATGCTTATAGAAAAAATGTTATCGAGTGTCTGAGACGCCACTTGAGCCAGGCTTTCTCCTGTAACGAGGGCTTTAGCACCCTCGGTCTCTGCGACTTTTTCCGCCACCTTAAACATGAACCTACGGAAAAGGATAAGGTCGTATTTAGCAGGTATGTTGACCGTAGCCATTTGAAACTCGTATGATGGGATAAAAGTTACCGTCGTCCTACCAGAATAGGGAAGGAGTTTTCTAACTATCTCCATAATCTTAGAATTCTCAGCCTCAGAATTATCGTAGAAAGGATGGAAGTGGAGATAGTGAACTTCACAACCTCTTTTCATCATGAGGTAGGATGCAACGGGCGAGTCTATACCTCCTGATAGAAGCGAAATTACTTTGCCAGAAGAACCTACCGGAAGTCCTCCGGGACCTCTAATTCTCTCTGTAAAGACATATGCTTCTTTCTTCAAGACTTCAACATACACTTTCTTAGAAGGGTTCTTCAAAGATATTTCCACACCTAGGCTTTCAACAAGAGCATTTCCAATGATTTTACTAAGTTCCAGAGATGTAGCAGGGAAGCTCTTATCAGCCCTCTTCACTTCTACTTTAAAAGCATCCCCTTTTGTAATTTTTCTAGAGGCTTCCTCTAAGACAACTTTTTTAATAGAATCGATAGTCGGCTCGGCTACTGAAGCAAAGGCAAACCACGATACCCCAAAAACACTCTTCATGCTCTCAACTATCTTCAGTAAATCAGCATTATCAACCTGGAAAACAAGCCTGCCCTGAACCCTCTCAACCTCAGTTTCCAAAACACCTTTAAGCACGCGTTTCACGTTTTCAACTAGCTTTTTCTCGAAGAAGGGCCTATTGCGACCCTTCAGACCTATTTCAGAATAATGTACCACGCAGACTTTTCTCATCCAATCTATAAAAACAACCCTGTGGATTTAAGGGTTATAGTAAGGAATCTTTTTAAAACCGATTCTCTAAAGAGTCTTGACGATTGAATCAGATTGTCAAAAAGCTTTGTGAAAGGGCAAAAACCGAGAACGGGAACGTTATATGTTTCTCATCAGCACCAGCTCGCGTAGACTTCCTTAATACGCATCAAGACTATAAAATGTTACCCGTCGTCCCCGCAGCCATTGAAAAGAGGACTTTCATCGTATGCTCGAAAATTAGAGAATTTGATACTGTTAGGATCAAATCGCTTAACCTAGAGGAAGAAGGTGTTGACAGCGAGGATGTTTTCCAATCTAGTAAAGTTGAGCTGCGGGAAGACAAATGGTTTGGGAACTACTTCCGCTCTATGCATATGCTGATATCCAGGAAATATGGGAAAATAGAAACCGGTTTAGCGATTTACGTCGATAGTGAGATACCAATAGCCTCAGGTTTGGCGAGTAGTGCAGCACTCCAGGTCTCTCTAGCGTTAATGTACATGAAGCTACTCAACTTGAACCTAAGCAAGATGGAATTAGCTGAGCTTGCCTATGAAGCCGAACATGATATAATGAAGATACCGTGTGGAAAACTAGATCAATATGCTTCTTCTTATGGGGGAATAATAAAACTTGAATTCAAACCGGCTGTGAGCATAGAAGAGTTTAACGGAAGCGATATTACTTTCGTAATAGCGGATTCTGGTATTAAACACAGTACTGCCGAAATACATCCAGTTAGACAATACGAATTGAACACTGCTATTGAAATACTTAGGGAGAATCCACTTCCGGAAAAACTGAGGAAGATATTCAGCGGAGATTATGCCAGCGTTGAATGGAGACTTTTGAGAGAAGAAGATTTAAGAAACTATTTAGGCACATTGCCCCAAAAACTTGCAAATAGGATTGTTTTCACGATTAGGATGCAAAAGTCTACTGAAATAGCTCTTGAAATCCTTAAGTACAGGCGGGTCAGGAAGGAGGATTTAGATAAATTGTGTTTAAGGCCTGCTGAAAACTGGTTGGAAGCATTGGGTGAAATAGTTAACATGCAACATATTTTCCTACGCGATCTCTACGAAGTCAGTCATCCTAAGCTCGAAAAAATGCGCGATGCAGGCCTTGAAGCAGGTGCTTTAGGCGTTAAAATATCCGGTGCGGGTATGGGCGGCTCATTACTAGCATTAGTGAGGAGGGATGAAAACACTTCTAGGATTGAAAAGGCCTTTATGGATGCTGGTGCTAGAAGCGTATTTACCACCGGCGTTGGAAAAGGGGCTTCATCGGCTTTACTAAATTGAGGTGGACGGTTTGCCCTCGGCGTTAGTAACTGGCGGAGCAGGGTTTATCGGAAGTCACCTTGTAGATAGGCTTTTAGGAGAGGGATGGGAAGTAACTGTGTTGGATAACTTCTCAACAGGTAATTTCGAGAACATTAAACAGGCTTTTAAAACTGGTAGGCTCAAGATAATAATCGGAGATGCTAAGATTATTGACCTCTCGGGAGAATTAGAAAGCATTGATTACGTTTTTCATATGGCTGCTAATCCAGATGTTAGGGAAATAACTCCGTCGGTACATTTTCAAGAAAACATTTCAGCAACATTCAATATTCTAGAGTGTTCCAGGAAAATTGGAGCTAAATTCTTCGTTTTCGCATCCTCTTCAACGGTTTATGGAGATGCTTTAAAGCTTCCGACTCCAGAAGATTATGGACCTCTAAAACCGATATCACTCTACGGCGCGGCAAAGCTTGCAGCTGAAGGCCTGGTCTCCTCGTACTGCTATACTTTTGGAATGACAGGGGTTTCGTTTAGACTCGCTAATATCGTCGGCCCGAGGCTTACACACGGCGTGATATACGATTTCATAAACAAGCTTAGGGAGAACCCAAAGAGGCTTGAAATACTTGGAGACGGTACCCAGAAGAAGTCTTATGTTTGGATTGAAGATTGTGTTGAAGCAATGTTCCACGTCGTAAAAAGATTTAAGGACTCTCGTTATGAGGTTTACAACATAGGTTCAGAGGATTGGGTCACTGTATCTGAAATAGCCGATATGACTATAGAGTTAATGGGTCTTAAGAATGTTGAAAAAGTTTTCACCGGCGGCGTTAACGGCGGTAGGGGTTGGATCGGCGACGTTAAGCTGATGAACCTAGATATAAGTAAGATCAGGTCGACGGGATGGAAGCCGAAGTACACCAGTAAAGAGGCTGTTAAGCTTGCTATCGAGGCTAGGCTTAGGGAGCTTGGCTTGAAGCCCTAATGACGTATACCTTGTCTCCCTCCCTAACTTTATCTACCGTTTTTAAACCTATAGAGCTGCCCGGTGGAGCTACTTCGACCTTCTTGTGTTCTATCTCCATCGAATCAATCCTCTGCCTTAAATTAGTTGTCTTTCCTTGGATAAGTATCTCATCTCCCACTTTCAGTTCTCCAACAAGATCGATTACTGCTACGCTGATCCTTGAGAAGAAATGTCTCACATCCCCCACATAAATCTTCTCCTCGCCCAACTTTCCCCAGTTTAGAAAATAAAGAGAACATATATAATTCTTTATCCTTACTCGATCTTTTTATA
>JANXDK010000049.1 GCA_025059435.1 Thermoproteota archaeon | reverse complement strand
GGCTACCCTTAATAGACCAAGCTGAGAGTATAGCTGCTAACTATAGGAGGATAATACTCCAAAAACTAAGAGAAAAGCTTGATTTCGTTGAAAGAAATGAGCTATATCATTGTGGTAAAGAGGGTCATAGAATACTTACTTTCGATGAGGCTGTGGAAAACCTTTTCAAATGCCCCGTATGTAACGACCCGTTGCAGAGAATGGATAAGGAGGATTATATTAGAAGACTAAAAACATTGATAAAGACGATTGAAGATGAAGAAAAAGAGTAGTATACCAGAAGAGGAAGAATGCTTGAAAATACTGCAAGATGAAGGTGTTGAGGACAATGTTATTAGACACGCTATCAGAGTCTCGAAAATAGCTAGGGAGCTGGCGAGTAGAATACGTATGAGGGGGTACGATGTCGATGAGAAACTAGTGGTCGCAGGAGCACTACTCCACGACATAGGTAGATCAGTTACTCACGATGTTTCTCATGGTGTAATCGGTGGAAGGATAATAAGAAGAAGGCGGTTGGATGAGAGGCTTGCGAGAATAGTAGAGAGGCATGTAGGAGGAGGCATAACCAGGGACGAGGCTGAGAAACTTAAACTGAGCGATAAGGATCTCATCCCTGAAACACTAGAAGAGAAGATAGTATGCTACGCGGACAAGCTTGTAGATGGAGATAAGAAGGTGAATTTCGAGGAAACGCTAAAATACTTCAAGGAGAAACTCGGCCCAGAACATCCTGCCATAAAAAGGCTTGAAGAATTGAACGAGTTCTTCTCAAAAATACTGAGTTAAATAATAAAATAAGCCACTAATATCTTGAATTAGGAGATTAAGAAACGTTTTTATTCTTCTCAGAAAGGTTATACCCAGGGCCCGTAGCTCAACCTGGTTAGAGCGCTGGGCTTTTAACCCAGAGTTGGCTTAAGTCAACGGGTAAATGTTGCGGGTTCAAATCCCGTCGGGCCCGTGACAGTTAATCTTTTGTTTCAAGTGTTTTTCAGAAAAAATTTAATAGCTGCTTTAATAAAATGAAAACGGGGGCCAGTGGCCCAGCCTGGTTTAAGGCGCCCGGCTGATAATAAGGTTTAGTATCAGCGACCGGGAGATCGCCGGTTCGAATCCGGCCTGGCCCATATCATTTCTATTTTACAGTTACGCTTTTCGCCAAGTTCCTAGGCTTATCGGGATCATATCCTCTTAAGACTGCTAATTGATAGGCCAATATCTGAATTGGTATTATTTGGACAATAGGATTCTCTGTTCCACATTCAGGTACTTTAATCCAGAAGTCGAAAACTTCACTATTAACTGGAGATATTCCTATGACGTATCCTCCCCTTGACTTAACCTCTATCGCATTGGATAATATTTCTTTAGCATTTTCTTCGGAAACGAAAACTATACAGGGTGTGCCTTCCTCTATTAACGCAATCGTCCCATGCTTCAACTCTCCGCCTGCGAAAGCTTCCGCATGAATGTAGCTTGCCTCCTTAATCTTTAGAGCAGCCTCCATTGCAGTTGGATACTGTAATCCCCTGCCTATGCAAAAGATATGCTGTTTATCCAAAAGCTTTTCAGCAAGCTTTCTTATCTTATTCCTAGTATTCGCTGAGGTGAGGTAGTAGATAACGTTCCAGAGATACTTCAGCCTTCTTTTTCCTTCTTCATACTTGTCTGAAAGAGTATAGGCCAACAGGTTTAGGAGTGCTATCTGCGAGGTATATGTCTTGGTTGAAAGGACGCATATCTCCGGACCAGCATGCATCAAGAGGGATGCATCGGATTCTCTTACCAGACTTGAACCCATAACGTTAACGATAGATATTATCTTACTCCCCCTTTTCTTCCCTGCTCTAATCGCTTCTAGCACATCATATGTTTCGCCTGATTGTGAAACTGCAATAATAAGGGTCTTCTCTGTCAAGAAATGCTCATAATTTGGGAACTCGGAGGCAAGTATAACGTTTACATGTTCCTTAGCAACCTTGGAGAAGACGTAGCTTGCCGTTAAACAAGCATGGTAACTCGAGCCGCATCCAACTAGGAAAACTCCTTTCGCCCTCCTTATCTCGCCCACTATCTTTTCAAGAATCCTCTTATCCTGGGCTACTGCCCTCTGAACAGTGTCAACCTGTTCCATAATCTCCTTCAACATGAAGTGCTCAAAATCGCCCTTTCTAGCCTTTTCAGCATCCCACTCTACGCTTTGAATGGGCCTTTCTACCTTAAGCATAACACCGTTTCCGATATTGTAGAAAACTGGCTCTGGTTTAAGGAAAACCATATCATAGTCATAGAGATAAACAACTTTCTTGGTATAGTTTAGGAATGCCGGTATATCACTGGCGACGAAAGAACCATGATCGGCAACACCTATTACCAGCGGCGAACCCTTTTTGATAGCTACAATTTCATACTCGTCATTTTTAATAGCAAGAATTGCATAAGCTCCTTCAAGCCTTTTGAAGGCATTGAAGCATGCCTCCTCGAAACTCTTCCCGTCGACTAGGTTTTCCTCTATTAGATGTGCTACAACCTCACTGTCAGTCCCACTTCTAAACTTGTGTCCTTTAGAAATAAGCTCTTTCTTCAACTCTTCATAGTTATCTATTATCCCGTTGTGAACTATTGCTATTCTCTTATTACAATCAGTATGGGGATGTGCATTAGTCCTAGTAACCCTTCCATGAGTAGCCCACCTGGTGTGCCCTATCGCAAGTTTTAGGTTATATTCGAGAAAGTTAAGCCTAGCATGTACCTCATCAACCTTCCCGACATCCTTCTTTATCACCAGCTTACTGTTCAATACTCCGGCGAAACCAACGGAATCATAGCCCCTATACTCTAGGTGTTTCAACCCTTCTAAAACTATCTGAGATGCGTTTCTCCTACCTATATAACCTATTATCCCACACATTTACTGATACACTACGTAACCAGCACAGGGTAAGTATTAAAATGGTTTACTGAATCTAAACTCCTAATTTTACTGTAATATAGTCTCAAACCGAAGATATTACAATTTTGTTTAAAATTATTGAGGCGGCAGCCCCATGGGAATCGGGTTTCTCTAACGTAGCCATATGCAGTAGGTTTTACCTCCAGCCGTCTCTTACCAACGCGGGTAGTTTACCTTACCGCTGCTCCCTCCCGGGCCTAGCGGGGTTCGGTAATTGGGCAGACATTGCCCGCCCTACAGCAGGCATGTTCTGCCACACCCGCCCAGTAAGGAACAGCCTTCATAGCCCTACTACACATGGCTACGCGAATCCGCCCTGTTCCCACGGTTATCTGCTCCCCGCATGTCGCCAGTTTCGGGTTACAGGGGATGGCGAGCCCCCCGAGCCTACCTGCCGCCTCAGATTAGAATATGCCTGAGCATCCTAAATACGTTTCTATCCAACTAGAGGGGGACAAGCATCTCCTATTGTAAGGCTTAAAAAACAACAGTATATCAGTGAAAATATTATGAAAGAATCCAAGGCTTGGAGAAGCATAGTTGGACTTGCCGTCCAAATACTCAAACAAGTTGAGAGAAAAGAACCACCATCCGTCGAAATACCTTTGAGGACTGTTGACAATATTGTTTTCGATGAAAAGAAGGGTCACTACGTGCTTGGACCCAAAAAGGCCCTCCGTACTTCTAGGAACGTGAAGCACTTGAAGCCCCTTACCCAGTTGATATGGGTTGCTAGCGTTGCAAGGAAGCTAATAGACGAGGATAAGACTAGTACACTGAGGGACGTTTTCTATATGGCTGAGGGGGTTGACCTCGGTTTCGAGGACCAGAGCGAATCCGACAAGATAATAACTGAACTCGAGTCGATAGTGGGAACTCCCAGAGAGGACTTCAACATATATCCTGAGGAGAGAAGTGCTATTTTTGCAGACCTTACGATCGAGTATACTGTTAAAGGATACGAGGGGAAGAGGATAAACTTGACCTCTCACCCAGACGGGTTGATGATAGGACCGGCGTTAGCTACCGCCAAGTTCGTAAAAACTCCTGCCGATAAAGTTATATGCATAGAAAAAGGTGCGATGTTCACAAGATTCATAGAAGAAAAAGCTTGGAAGAAATACAATGCTATACTAATACACACTGCTGGGCAAGCTCCCCGTGCTACGCGAC
>JANXDK010000048.1 GCA_025059435.1 Thermoproteota archaeon | reverse complement strand
CATCCATTCGGATTCCCCAGGTTACATGGTAGCATAAATATGGAGATATACGGCCTCCTAGACGGTATTGAAGTATTGAATGCTAGGAATATTTTCCAATGGCAGAATGAAAAGGCTATGGAGCTTGCTAAAAAACTTGGGAAGGCGGAAGTAGGAGGTAGCGATGCTCATACCCTATACGAGGTTGGAAAGGCATATACTTTGACGGATGCTTTAAATCTAGAGGAGTTGCGTTCAGCGATAAAGAAGAAAACTACTCGTGGAGCGGGGAGGGTAAGCACGCCTCTTGTACATTTGGCTAGTCTCGTTGCGAGAATCGTACATGCTACCTCACGCTAAGTATTTTTAATTCGTCGCGATTAAAAAGAGAAAAATAGGGAAAAGTTTTAACACTTCTTAGATTTATTCTTTTTTGTAGTCTTTTTTGATTTCTTCTTTGCAGCCATTTCAAAAGAAAAATGTTGAACATAAACTTAAACTTTTTGTTTTTTAATGTTTTAAAAATTCCTACGTTAGAATTTAATCAACTAGTTTGTTAAACGTCTCAATAAAATCCACCTCAACACCGACAGGAATGACTCCCGAAGCCGCTACGCTATGACCATCGCCGAAGCCGCCGTGTTTATCACAAGCTTCTGGAAGAATTTTCGACAGAGGTGGTTTAACCCCTTCATCTATCATTCGTCTTAATCCCGAGGGAGCTCTTGCTGAAACCTTAACATAATCCTTTTTAAGCAAGCCGTAGCCGGGTATTTCTCTCGATATCTTCATAAATCCGATAAGATACTTATCGGAATCAACAAGACTCTGATAGCTTAAGTAGGATGTGAAACTGCCTAAGACCTTACTACCCATATTCTTGAATATCCCTCCCGAGTCGAACCACTGGACGTTCTCCGTTTTATTCAATCCTTTCTTGGCTAAGGTTGCTAACAATGATTTGTTAGCTTTCTTCCTCTCTTCCTCCAATTTTTCGGAGAATTTTAAAACCTCGGGTGTAAAACCTCTGGTACAAGATTCCAATGCTTTTTCAACACCACTTCTGTAGTAACCGACTGAAGCCAGTATCGTAAGGATTTGAGAAGCCCTAATCCTCGAGAGCATGAAGCCTTCAACATTTACTTTAAACTCTTTGCCCGATTTCTCCACGACACTCTCTCTCAAAGCATCTTCAATGACAAGCTTATTTAAACCGGATGGTTCTCCAGGTATTTCTACCGATCCTACCATAGCCAAATAAGCGAGTCTACTTAGCTTCTCATCAAAGCTCTTAGCGAATAAGTATGCAACCGTTGAGGCTGAAGCATCCCTCTCCCCCTTATATCCATATAACTCTGGATTAATGTTGAAGACATTGTTTTTCAAAGAAGGTACGGTATCATGATGGTCGATGATGACTGTTAGATTTTCCTCGCCAGTGAGCTCTTCAATCTTCCTAACGTGGGCTGAGCCGATGTCGGTAAAAACAGTAACCCTATGACTGGATAATATTTTCTCCAGAACCTCTGGGAAAAGCTTGTCTAAACATATAGTCTTAACCATGTAACCCATTTTTTCCAGAGCAACCTTAACCAGAGCTGCTGAGCACACGCCGTCAGCCTCGTCGTGGTGTATTAAAACAGCCTCGCCAACCATCTTTCTCAAAGAGTCTATGACTCTCTCCATATCCATCTTTAACTCTTTCAATCTACTTTTTAACAGGGGGAGCAGGAAATAAACTTGAAGTAACATACTGCATGGAGCACAAATCATTTGGTAAAAGGAACCCAGTATTCGGAAGAGAACTCATAAAAAAGTGTTCATAATAGGTTTCGCAATAAGTTTTATAGTATAAAATATAGGATTTTTATTAAATAGCTTCTTTCAGCTGAAAAATGCAACCTTAAAGACTAAATATCCCTTATGAATATTGTTTTACAAGGGAAATGGGTGTACCGAGGCTTAAAACTGAATTGTTGTTTCTCATATTAACTATTCTCATTTCAATAACTTTCCTAAAGGTTCTATCGTATAATGGGGAACCGGATTCACCTCGACTAATATTAAAGAATAACCTGTTTCGTATGAAAAGTTCTAATGGCACCATTTACTCCAACTATTCTTCTCTACCTAGGGATGTTAACAATAAGATCAGTACAAATATAAGCTGCTCTGTACAGTTTGACCCAATTTTTGGCGATTTCGTAATAAGTGGAAGCATTTCCATACCGGTTTCTTCAACCGTAAGCATTTGGTATTCACATTACGAGATTTGGCATTCATTATTCCACAAATTGCCTGAAGCTTGGGAATTGTTGGGAAATACGACTAGTAATAGCGACGGCTCGTATTGCTATAGAGTGAGTATAATTGATGTGGGTTTCGCAGGGTTATACAAAACTTCATGGTCTGGAACCGATGAATATCATGGTACAGAAAGCAACATAGTATCCATTCCTATTGAGAATTCGAATTACTTACTTAGAAATTTCATCATGGTTCGTTTCTTCATGGTGATATGTATGATCGCTTCAGAACGTACTGTGAACTTTTTAAGAAACTATAAGGAGAAGTTGGGAAGGATAGTAATGCTCTTATTGGATTCGAGCCTCTTAACAATATTCTATTTACTGGTTTTCTACAATGTAGCGCTAATGTTAAAGCTAATATTCGCATTCTTAAACATCCACTATACCCCAAGCCTAAGTCCCGAAATATTACAACTCTTGATGTTTATGAATATTATTGCCTTACTTGATGCTTTATTCTATTATTATCCAAATATTTTGGGTGAGAGGGTTTTCGGGGTTAGGAGGAAAATTCTCCTTTCAATATTATTTACGACGGGTTTTCTAATTAGTTTCTCAAACGTGCTGATAAGAATAAACATTGCAAGTATGAGAATACCAAACCTTCCAATTAAATACGTTGCAGAAATAGCTTGTTATTTTACATTGTTTTTATTTATTGTCATATATGAAGGCTATCCTGAGTTATTAGACAGAAAGATAGGGAGAATCACATTACATGAAATATTCATAACTACAATAATATCTTGGGCTTTTATATCTTTCTTGTTATTTATATTAACTTAGTTTCTAACATAGAGTAATTTAATAACTTCGCTCTTCGAGCAGGATCTTCACAGCCTTCTTGCTAAGCTCCTTGCCAGCCTGGTCGAGCGTCATGTATTTCAAAGCGTCTTTAGGACAATACTCTACGCATTGCGGAAAACCATTTTTCTCACAGTAGTCGCAGATTATTACTTTTCTTTTATCCAAGTGTAACCTTATGACTCCGAATGGACATGCTTCAACACACCAGCCACATCCATTGCACTTATTCTCATCTACCACTATGACACCATTCGGCTTCTGTTTTAAAGCGTCTCTGGGACATGCTTTGACGCATATCGGGTCCTCGCATTTCCTGCATGTTATAGCAACGTTTAGAAAAGGTTCTATTCTAACAGCTCTTATCCTCGACTTCTTAATGTTCATAACACCTTCACTAGCATATGAGCAAACGTACTCGCATATCTTGCATCCGTTGCACTTATCAGGGTCGCATACGATAACTTTCCTAAGCCTCGACTCCAACCTCTTCAGCCTCCTTCGTAAGCCCAAGTTCTAAAAGCTTCCTTTTCGTAGGTACACCATCTTTGCTCCAGTCTCTACACTCATAATAACCATCTAAGGCCTCGTCATACTCTTCTTTCTTTATCACCGCACCTTTCACAACATCATCTGGCAACGGATCTTCGAAAGCCCTGGGAGGCGGGTAATCGTCTTTCCTGGATATGCCGCACTTAACATTGAAACACCTTGCCAAGTTATGGATTCTCTCCCCAGCTTTCAGAATCTGCTCTCCAGTCATGCTAAGTCCCGTCACAAGCGTGTAAAGCTTTGCGAGCTCGTCTGCAGACTTGAATATACCCCTCGTAAACTTGCATATTATCAGCGAGTCTATTACGGCATAAAGGTTCTCACCATCGTAGACTATCTTCCCCCTGCTCCTGTCTAGCTTAAGCCTGTCAACCTGCCCCTTAACGTCGACCTGGTAGGAGCCCGACCTGAGGTAGTCCGCACCCCTGTTGGAGACCGCAAAGCCCAGGGTGGAGGTTTGGAGAGACCTGAGCTCGTAAGCAGCCCATTCTAAACCCTTACAGTGCATAGCGAACTTCTCAGAGCCCTTGCCCACTATTTGAGAAGCATTTCTAACCCCTTCAGCCAGAAGGTTCCCTAGCTTACCCTCTCTAAGGCATAGTCTCCTAAGAGAATCCAGTAATGCTTCGCCATTTCCAAACCTCAGGTCGATACCGTCAGTGTCATCTTTGGTTAAGATTCCTTTTTCATAACACTCCATCGCCCATCCTATTACATTTCCTGCGGAAATAGTGTCGACGCCCA
>JANXDK010000047.1 GCA_025059435.1 Thermoproteota archaeon | reverse complement strand
CTTATTCCTATTTAAGGTTCATTTTTCTACATTTATTTGCTTAATCAACTTTAGTAAGGATTGTCTATACAGAAAGAAAAAGATATTAATGTCTCAGTATGCTCTACATGCTCAAGCTTTTCTAAGACTTCATAGATGGTTTTTCTAAGCTCTTCAAGGTTTTTGACTTCTATTACGAGTACAGCATCAAACCTGCCTAAAACTGAATTCGCTAGCTTAACGCCTTTTACCCTTCTTGCTCTTACAACCTCCTCGGATGTGCCGGGTTTTGTCTTAACCAGTACGAATGCTCTGATCATCTTCTAATCACTATAGCACGATGGAAGTTTCTGTCCTGAGTATATTTGGAACCTTTTCAATAACCTCATAAACCAATTTGCTTAACGCTTCAGGGCTTTCTGCTTCAACAGTGGCTATAACGTCAAACCTCCCGTAGATAGGGTCTGCGGACTCTACGCCCTTAATCTTACTTACTTCTCTTGCTACTTCTATCGAGGTTCCTGGCTTGGTAACTATGAATATATATGCTTTAATAGCCATAGTAAAAAATCTTCAGGGGTGTATTTAATTGTTTCTGAATTGAAAAAAGGATTATAAGGAATCAGTTATTACACCGAGACTGCTGTTCCAACAGAAGTTATTACGATAAATTCCTCTAGGATTTCCGCCTTCTCGAAATCTACACCCACAATACCGTCGCACCTGTGCTTGAAGCTTCTCTCACAAGTTCTCCCAATGCTTCGTTCCTTGCATTCTCTTTTTCGGAAAGATATCTTGACTTCCCACTCTTTTTATAACACCGGAAATCCCGAGTAAGAGAAGCCAGAAGATTAGGCATTTTTCGGCCAGACTGTTAGGACAAGAGGATTTTTAGAAGGCTTACAGTAGGAACAGAGGCTTTAATAGGTGATTGGAGCAGGCGATGGTGGAAGATAACTCATAATGAACATTTAATTGATAACAACAAAATAAACTTCATTATTTTGAAAAGTTTTTAAATCAACTTTGCAGAAAGAATTGAGTTGGCTTCTATAGGGATAGGTTTATTCGGATAGATGAGCCTCCCGTGTTAGAGTAGATGATCTAAGACTACTCAGCGCGATGAGATTTTTACACACAATTGTTAATCTCTTTAATAATTTAGATTTAAAAAGGCTTAATAAATGTTAACAATCGTTAAATGCTAGGGGAGAAATGCGGCCTGTTCGGGGCCAGGTGTTTCAACGATAAGTGTGTTTTCGATCTTCTTTACTGGGGGCTTATAGCCCAGAACCATCGGGGGCATGAGTCATACGGGTTCTTAACCTATGCCAAGAGTTTCAGGAGGCATGTAAACGTAGGTCTCGTACCCCAGATATCTGGGAGAAGATACTCGCGATGGCGCAACTTTCTTCAGGGAGATGTGGGCATAGCCCATGTTAGATACGGTACGTCTGGAGAAAGGGGCTTTTCTAAATTGGATTACGCTCAACCCTTAATAGCTTCGCAAGATGATGAAAAAATAGGTTTCGCATTCAACGGCAATATAGTTAATGCTTACGAGCTTCGAAATCGTTTAATAGGTAAGCTTGAAAAGAATAAATCTTTCTGTGATTCACTCATTTTCTCAAAATACTTAGTCAATAATATTAGTAGTAATGGTTTGATGGATGCAATAGAGGATTGTATGAAAAATATTGAGGGTGCTTTCTCAGTATTGGGATTAAGAAATAACGGTGATTTGTTTGCCTTTAGAGATCCCTTAGGAATAAGGCCTTTATCTATGGGTGAAAGCAAGGATGGTATGATTAAGGCATTATCTTCGGAAACCGTTGGATTAAATATCAATGGGTTAGAATTCACGGGTGACGTTAAGCCTGGTGAGGCGGTTGTTATAACAAAAGACGATGTAAAGAGAGAAAGGCTTGTTAAAAGTGAGAGAACAGCTTTTTGTGCTTTTGAATACGCTTACTTCGCCAGACCCGACTCATTCCTAAACGGAAAATATGTTTATAGCGTTAGGGAAGAGTTTGGAAGAAACCTCGGCAAAAGATTTAAGGACATTGTGGAGAAAGCCGATGTGATTCTCTCTATGCCGGAGACTGCTGAAGACGCTGCATATGGCTTACATGAAGAGACTGGCTTAAAATGGGAGAGGATACTTAGGAGACATAGATATGTGACTCGGAGAGCATTCATATTAGAACCTGATGAGAGAGTATCTACGGTAGATAGGAAGATAAATATTATGGATGGTAATTTGAATGGAAAAAGGGTCATAATTGTTGACGACAGTATTGTTAGAGGGGATACTACTAGGACTGTAGTAAGTAAGATTAGAAAGGCTGGGGCTGAAAAAATATACGTATTCGTAACCTTCCCCAGGATAACCCATCCGTGCTTCTACGGTATAGACATGGCTACTTTCGATGAACTCATAGGCTTCAGATTCAACGAAGAGGAGATTGCAAAACAAATAGGTGCAGACGGAGTCTTCTACCAGCCTCTAGAAGACTATATCAGAGCCACTGGCATGAGTGCTAATGAACTTTGCACAGCTTGCATCACAGGAGAATACCCAACGGAGACTGCTCAGAAAATGGCTGAAGCAGCTAGAATCTCTGCGAAGAAAGATCAGAGAAGGATATATGAAAGACCTGAATTTTTCGATGGGTGAGATGATATCCGAATGACGGGAATACTCGGAATATATCTTTTTGATGAAAGATGGAATGTTGGAAGCTTTGGGGCCTATGGTTTAATGGCTCTTCAACATAGAGGACAGGAGACAGTTGGTCTTAAGTTATTGGGAAAGAATAGGATGAAGATTGCCGGAGAGGGACTTGTAGATGATGTTTTAAACAGAGTAGATGTTGAAGGACATATATGCATAGGTGCTGTTTCCCCATATCCCGCGGAGATAAAGGAAGATATTCCACCATTTGCGTTAAATGAAAAAATCTTTGTTGCGATAGATGGTAAAGTGACTGCCGTCGAGAACTATGCTTGGAACCATTCTCTCAGATATGAGGAGAACTTAAGAAAAGCATTTGAAGTATTCTCAAGAGGCAGTAGTAATATAGAGGTTGTGAAAGAGTTTTTCGACAATTGTAAGGGTGGATTTTCCTATATTGCTGTCAACGATAAGAATGAAATGGTTGCAGGTAGGAGTCCCTTAGGCGTTAAACCTCTCTCCTTAGGTAAATTCGGATTTGAGGGAGGTATAGTTGCATCTGAAACGTGCGTTATGGATGTTATTGGGGAGAGAGTACCAATAAGCCCCGCTGAGAATGTTGAACCAGGTTGGGCAATGGTTTTCACGCCTTTTTCAGCAAAATGGGTTAAAAACGTCAATTCTCACAAGAGGGCATACTGTAGCTTCGAATACGTTTACCTTGCACGTCCGGATTCTTACGTTAACGATATCCCTATCTATAAGGTTAGGAGAAACATAGGAAAGAAACTCGCTGAAGAAAGTAAAGTGGATGCAGACGTAGTAATAGGCGTGCCTGAGACCGCTATTCCCTTTGCAATGGCATATTCAAATGAGACGGGAATACCGATAGAAAAAGGTTTTGAGCTTACTGGAAGGAGAGTTAGGAGTGCACTTAGGCCAGATCAGTTTGAGAGATTAAAGGGCGTACAACTTAAGCTTAATGTAATAAGCGAAGCAGTTAGGGGTAAGAGAGTCGTGTTAATCGATGATAGCGTAGTAAGGGGTAATACTCTTGCTAACATAGTTTATCTGATGAAGGAAAAGGGTGCTAAGGAGATACACGTGAGAATAGGCAGTCCCCATATAATTTCACACTGTCCTTTCGGAGTGGAGGTCCCTCCTGAAGATGAACTTATAGGGAGGCACTTATCTGAGGAGAAGATAGCTGAAGTCGTGGGTGCAGATTCTTTCAAATATCTTAGCCTAAATGGCCTAGTAGAAGCAATAGGCTTGAATGAAGATGAATTATGCTTAGGTTGCTTCAACTGTATTTACCCGGAGGTGTAAGATTGATTTGAAAATACTTTTAGTTGGTAGTGGCGGAAGGGAACATGCTATAGCAAAAGCTTTCTATAAAAGTGTCTACGAACCAAAAATCTTCTGTATTTCAGAACTTGTAAACCCAGGTATAAAAAAGATTGTTAAAGAAACAGGTGGAGAATATTACGTCGGTAATCCAAACGATCCTGAAACAGTTTTTAAAACAGCTCTTAGAACTAGTGTAGACTTCGTATTCATCGGACCTGAAGAGCCTAATTTCCAAGGGGTTCCAGACAAGCTTGAGGAAGAGGGTATACCTTGCATAGGTGCTAATAGAGAAGTTGCTGAAATAGAGATGTCTAAGGCTAGTATGAGAGACCTGCAGTGGAAATATATGATTCCTGGGAGACTCTGGTACAAGAAGTTCAGGACTTTTGAAGAAGCCTTACCATATGTTGAGGAATATGCTGAAAGCGTTGCATTAAAACCTGCAAGGCAAGTAGGAGGCAAAGGTGTTAAGGTAATAGAAGACTTTCAAGTCTATTTGAGGGAAGATAAGAAGAAGGTTAAGAAGCAACATGTAGAGTCTATTTACAAGGATTACATGAAGGGTTATGACGACGTGAGTTTTAAAATACTCAT
>JANXDK010000046.1 GCA_025059435.1 Thermoproteota archaeon | reverse complement strand
CCCTTGTCAACAATCCTATTCACGAGTTTCCAACGGTGTTCGTGGAATACGTATGCCAAATTCAAATAAGTAGCTATCTTAATCTTGATAGAACCATTAGTATCAATAATGCCACTTACTCCAAGCTTCTCACCTATAAATAGGAGCGTTTCATCACTTTCCTTAAGCATCCTCTTATAGGCTCCTCTACTCTCACCTAGTGAATATATCCTCCTAATATACTCGTTCGAAACTGCTGATACCAGTATTATTGCAAGCGGGAAAGAGAGCATTTCTCTCACGTAATTAGACTCGTGTTGGGGTGTAACCCGTACTTCTTTGAGAATTAATGCATCTTTTACCCTCTCCACAGCTCTTTTCAAAGCTGCTTCTAAGCCCATCTTATCAAGGCTTTCTAAAGATAAGTCGACATGCTGAGATACGAATTCCCTGGCCTCGGGCAGGAAAGGATATCTCGCTGCCCTAATGACGTTTTCCCCCATGGTTCCCAATTATTTTTTATAATTTCTCACTCTTAACAAAACCCTTATTAAGATTGATTTCGAAAGCAAGCTATATAAGGAATCGCCTTAATTCTAAGTTAGAAATGTCGTCTTCAAACATCCTCGCAAGATTGATTACAAACGACGCCAAGCTTATTCGAAAAGCCTTCAAAGCAGTGTCTTCTCTAATAGACGAGGCTCCACTTAAGATAAGCGAGGAAGGGTTCTTCATAAGGACCTTAGATTTAGCGGAAGTCTCGATGATAGACATGGTTCTTTCCAAAGAGGCCTTTGAAATATTTGAGTTTAATAAACCCATTAAAGCTAATATACGTCTTAGCGACGTTCTTAATCTCCTTAAATTCGAATCGAAATCGGAAAAACTGGAGATGATTTTTAGGGAAGACAAGGTTACTTTCAGGGTTAGCAATGAGTTTACAAGAATATTCACAGTCCCGATATTCTTCTCGGAGGATAAGGATCTCCCTCTTCCGAAGGTTTCGTTGGGAAATTCATTCGAGACTAAGGTTTCTATGATAAAACACTTGTTGGAAAGCGGAAAGCATGTTTCAGACTATATTTCTATAAGCGTTGAGAAAAATACAGTTCTCCTATCAGCAAAAGGTGAGATATCTGAATACCAAGTCGTATTGACAGTCGATGATGGTAGTTTGATAAATCCTGTTCTTAAAGAAGCATCGAAAGCATCTTATGATCTCAAGAGGCTCAGTAGCATAGTTTCCTCCCTGCTTTTCAGCGAGAATGTTAAGGTGGAGTTCGATACTGACATGCCATTGAAAATATCACAGAAAGTAGAAGATGTCCCAAATAGCATAGTGACTTTCTATATTGCTCCAAGAATGGAAAAAACATAGGCTTCTAAGAGTATTCTCTCCAAGTGTATCCACATTTAGTACATTTAAAGAACTGAGTAGCGCTTTCATCAGCTCCTCTGGTTTGTGATATCCACCAATATGCCTCTTTGTTCTTGCAGTTAGGACATGAAGCATTAGTAACCGGTAGCGGGTTCAAATCCGTTTCCTTCCTTATTATTCTAATGGCCCCTGTCCTGCGTCTTGTCTCGATACTCTTCTCAACGGTGTGTGTCCGTTCCTCATGCCCACATTTAGGACAAGAATAGAGTAGGCTCCCTTTTTCCCTTTTTATCTGAAGCTTGGTGCCACACTTGGGACAGAATCTTATCTGCATAGGGTTTTAAAAAGAGCCTCGTAACATGTTAATAAACGTTTCTAAAATTAGGTTGTTTGTGACATAAACTTGCTAGCAGCCTCTTCAACCTTATTCTCCAGCTCCTCTAAGTCTTCAACCAGTTTTCTAACAGTCTTTAGAAACACCTCTTTTAGGTCTTTCTCACCAGTATTTATGTAAAGCAACGCCTCCTGCTTAAGGGGGTGCTCTATTCTATATGCTGCGTAACCCTTCTCGATCTTCTGATTCAAGTAGCTTGTTAAAAGATTTAAGATGGTATGCGTCTCGCCATATATCTCAAGCTCCGCCTCTCCCTTTCCCACTCTCCTATAGATTATCCTCATGTCCTACTCACCAGCCTTTCAATGGATTCGCCATAGAAAATACTTATCTTTCTCTTTTCATTATTGCGACAGAGGGGGCAGAAAAGTCCCTTTCCAGATAGAACAAGAGTATTGCCACAGAACTTGCAGTAGGCTTTCACAACTCCGTATTCCCTATATGAAATATCAAGTAGAATTGTGTTCACAGTTGAGATCACGATTCCATAAACCATATCGTTTTCACTAACATATGTCCTTACGTTTATCCCACGGAAGCGTGAATGGGATTTACCGAGACTCTCCCTTCCAATTACGCCAGTATATTCATGATCCAGTTTTACACCGTTCATACAGAATATTTCAACATTGGCATAATGATTAGAGAAACCAGTTACCATCCCGATTACTCTGAAACCAGGTTTAGGGACTAACAGGGTCTTGAATGGTATTACTCCAAGCTCCCTCTTATGCTTATCTATTAAAACCCTTCCAATGATACTTGAGTAAATAATACCTTTTTCCTCAAAGGTCCCTTCACCGGGAAAAAACTCCTCCAGGGTGGCAAGAGGTTCTCCAACGACTACAAGCCTATCCTGAAGGCTCTTCACCCGTTTCCCCCTCCTTCTTCAACTCCTCCTTTTCTACAAAAGTTTCTATAGGGAGTTTTGAAGCAGCTGTCCTAAGCCCCTTCTTAATAACGTTCTCATATTCTCGCTTAGAGTAAACTTCCAATATGGGGCTCCCAGCCTCCACTTTCGCAGCGAGTGTAACTGGCTTTCCATATGCTTTTTTCATACCCTTACTCACCCTATCGGCACCAGCCATTGCAAGCATCTTATGCTCTCTGCAGATAATATGGGGATAGGGGATTACTCGCAAAACATAGTTGTTCTCTCCAAGTTCTGCTTCCAGAATCTTATTCGCCGATACACGGGCTGATTCAAGAGCCTCCTGCATTATCAAAGCTGGCCTCTTGACAACTAGTTTGAAAACAACATTGAAATCACTGGCCTTACCTAGCTTAAACTTACTAATCTTAAGCTGAGGTATCCTGGGTATGTATTCCTTCCGAACGTATGGCATCTGTCCCAATTTACACGTGCACTCTTGCTAGAAAGCAGGCTACTTTAAAAAGCTTCTCCTGAGAGATTAAAAACCCCAAAAAGCCTGGATTTATCATGGACATAGGATCCAAGTATTACATAGTACTCATAGGTCCCAAGTATCCCGTCAACGTGGGTATAATAGCTAGGACAATGCTAAACTTCTCCTTTAAAAAACTGGTTTTAATAAGCCCTGAGGAAAGCGTTTTAAAATCCTCAAAGCTTTACGCAGCTAGGGGTGCCGAGATAGTCGAGAACCAACTTGTCTATAGTGATTTAACCGAGGCTTTACGCGAGTTAAAACCAGCAGTCAGCATAGGTACTTCCGGCAAGATAGCTCCTAAAAGTCTGCTGCGCCAATACGTTTCCCCGAGAGAAATGGTTAGACTCTGCAGACCCTTGGATGGCAAAGTTCTACTAGTGTTCGGGAGAGAGGACATAGGTCTTAAGAAAGAGGAGCTATCTCAACTTGACTATGTAGTGCATATTCCCTCTTCAAACGAGTATAGTGTATTAAATCTTGCAGTATCTGCCTCCATACTGATGTATGAGATATTCATAGACCATACTGGTGGACGTGTTAAAGGATTAAGGAGGCCTGCAAGCAGAGAGATTATTGACAGGATATATGTTGAAGCTGAGGAAATCTTCAATAGCTTAAGCTTGCCCGAGGTGAAGAAAAACGTTGTAATGAGGTCGCTGAAAAACATCATCGGACGATCCGCACCTTCTGCAAAAGAGGCTGGAAGCATACTCTGGTTCTTTAGGAAGATGAGGCTGAGGATAGGGATTTTAAAAAAGGAAAGCAAGGATTATGTTTTTAAACAATCTGATTCTATTTCTTAGACATCTAGGATAATAGGATGGTTACTAATCTGCCTCCTCAAGCGGAAGCGCAGTATAAGAAGGTTATTGCGTCTAAGAGTAGGGAGGAGAAGCTTGAAAACCTCAAGATATTCCTATCTATGATACCTGAGCACAAGGGAACCGAGAAGCTTAGGGCTCAGGTTAAAAGACAAATATCGAGACTACAGGACGAGATCCTTCTTGAGAAGAAGAGGCGTAGCTCAAGGCAAGTAACATTCGACAAGGGGGAAAACACAATACTGGCAACGGTATTGGCGAGAGATAAGAGCCTATTATACGATTTCCTATCTCGCACAGGGCTTTTCAAAGAGGAATTGATAATAGAGTCCTTAAACGAACTTAAGCCTCTGAGCATACCCTTCGAAGATATTAACATTAGCTTCATGCCAATTTCCATATCTCTGATTGAAAATCGCAGATATTCACTTATTCAGACAATACTTTTTAAATCAGACTTGATACTGGTTCTTTTAGGCAAAACAGATACTTATGAAGAATATCGTCTGACTAAAGAAGTATTGTCAAAGTTCGGCATATACATTGCAGTCAGGAATTCAACAGCAGTCTTCAAGCCCTTAAAGGCAGGAGGAATAACAGTGGTAAATAAATCAAGGTTTTTAGGGGAAGAGGAAATAAGAAAATTCCTTGCTGAACATGGTTATGAGAGCGGCATAGTCAATCTATCCGAATATGCCTCTTTATACACGCTT
>JANXDK010000045.1 GCA_025059435.1 Thermoproteota archaeon | reverse complement strand
CCTAATGTCGAATAGCATTGTCCTTGACGCCATAGAGTGCTTCCCACAAATAATAGCTAAAAACGAATCCCTAATTAAAGTAGTAAGCGTAATGGTAGTATATAATCCTCCCAGACATTTATAAACGGGCTTATATGGTTTATTTGTAGATGATGAATGTTAACTATAGCATTTAAAGCTAATAACGTACTATTCACGAAGCATAAGCGAAAAACATTCCTTCTAATACTATTTTCAGCGATAATAATTACTCTGTTAACTTATGAATTCATATTGAAAGGCGTAGAAAAATCATTGAATGTAGAAATATTAGTTTCGAATAACATGCTGGGTAAAATTGACCCTAAGATCTACGGTCATTTCATCGAGCATGTTGGAAGATGTATATATGGTGGAGTATGGGTCGGGGAAGACTCGCCCTTGCCGAATCTGAGGGGCTTGAGACTCGATGTGCTGAAGGCTACTAGGGCAATAAAGCCTCCTATAATAAGGTGGCCAGGTGGAAACTTCGCATCCGGTTATCATTGGAAGGATGGAATTGGACCTAGGAGCAAACGACCCTTGCGTACAAACCCTGCATGGGGTGGCTTCGAGTCTAACCAATTTGGGACAGATGAATTTATCGACTTCTGTCGTGAAGTTGGTGCTGAGCCACTTATAGTAGTTAATATGGGGTCTGGCACACCGCAGGAAGCTGCAGAGTGGGTAGAATACTGCAACGGTGACCTAAATACGACTTATGGTAAGCTCAGGGCAGAAAATGGCCATCCTGAACCGTACAACGTAAAATACTGGATGCTCGGAAATGAAATGTATGGTGAATGGCAGATAGGCCATATGGATGCGGATACGTACGCGAAGACCGCGGTGGATTTTGCTAATGCGATGAAGAGCATAGATCCCTCTATAAAACTTATTGCAGTGGGATGGTTTGGAACAAGTAGTGATTCATTCCATTGGAATAAGAAAGTATTGGAGAGTGCAGGTGATTACATTGATTACTTATCGCTTCATACGTATTGTTGGAAGCCGCGTTACGATGATTATTACACTATCGTTAACTATCCTTTGAACGTAGAAGAGGATTTGAAGAAAATAGTGGAATTAATAAATTCACTAATGAAGGATAAACCGGGGAAGAGTATTAAAATAGCTCTAACGGAGTGGGGTGTTTGGTATGAAAACGCGACCTCTGGGCTAACCCAGTCAGTGAGATTATGCGACGGTCTACTTGCAGCAGGCATGTTTCACGTCTTCCATAGATTGTGTAATAACGTTACTATGGCTAATTTCGCACAGTTAGTGAATGCATTACCTGCGATAGTGACAGATGATAATGGAAGTATTTACGTTAATCCAATCTACCTCGTTTTTAAGCTTTACAGAGATAATACTGGTGAAATAGTATTAAAAACATCGGTGAGGGGGGCTTTAACTAGCGTTTTAGATGTTTCCGCGACTATGGATGAAAATGGGAAATACGTCTACTTAGCTGTGATTAATAAGGATCCTGAGAAAAAGGTAAGTACAAAGATAATATTGGAAGGTTTTAATCCAAAGAATATTTTTAAAGTATCTCAATTAAACGGTCCTGGCATTTTTTCCACGAATAATTTCGAATCACCGGATGTTGTTAAGATAACCGAAGCTTTCATAGAAATCGATATTAAGGATAATTATTTTATATACAATTTCGACCCTCATTCTATAACTATCCTAGTTTTAGAGAGAGCAAAAGAAATTACAATGCCCTCATCAGGAGGTGCTTAATGCTCTGAATGGATAAAAATTTTAAACCAAAGGATTACTGGGATGCTTGTAGAGAAATAGTTCGAATACTATCCTCGGAAAATAATATCGATAGAAAAACGCTTCACAGTATTAAACTGAGAGTCTCAGCGAAGTTTAAGCTTTCTACAGTACCTTCGAATGCTGATATTCTCGCAACTGCCGTAGGAGATCTTAGAAATAAACTTGTAAGCATTCTAAGAGTAAAGCCTTCGAGGAGTCTATCCGGAGTGGTAGTTATCGCCGCTATGACCATCCCCATGCAATGTCCTCATGGAAAGTGTTTCTACTGTCCGGGAGGGCCTTCGAGAAATACCCCGCAGAGCTATACTGGTCTAGAGCCGGCTACGATGAGAGGCATTAGAAACAATTATGATCCATTTAAACAAGTTTCCGAAAGAATTGGACAACTGGAGTCAAGCGGACATGTAGTCCAAAAAGCTGAGCTAATAATAATGGGCGGCACATTCCCTGCAGCTCCATTAGATTATCAGAAGAGTTTCATCAAAGGTTGTTTTGATGCTTTAAACGGTTCTATTTCACAATCGCTGGAAGAGGCTCATAGACTTAATGAGCGTTCAAAGATTAGATGCGTTGGTTTAACTGTTGAAACCAGGCCCGATTATTGTAAAGAAGAGCATGTTGACAATATGCTTATTATGGGTGTTACTAGAGTTGAGATAGGAGTTCAAACCCTCAGGGACGATATTCTTAAAAGAGTCGAAAGAGGCCATAGTGTTGAGGATACCGTAAAAGCTTTTAGAATTGCTAAGGATGCTGGGTTAAAAATAGTCGCGCACATGATGCCTGGCCTACCGGGCATCAGCGTCGAAGATTCTCTCGAAGACTTCAGAAAATTGTATTTTGACGATGACTTTAAACCCGACATGGTGAAAATATACCCTACTCTTGTAGTTGAAGGGACTAAGCTATACGAGGCTTGGAGGGATGGTAAGTATAAACCTCTTGGAGACGATGAGGCTGCAGAACTCGTTGCTAAAATACTTGAAATGACTCCGCCGTGGGTTAGGGTTATGAGGGTTCAAAGAGATATTCCCGCACATGCGATTTTAGCAGGGGTAAAGAAAAGTAACTTGAGGGAACTCGCCCATAGAATCCTAGAGTCACAAGGATTAAAGTGTAGATGCATAAGATGTAGAGAAATCGGGCTCTCGAAAGCTGAAGTAAATCCTGAAGGAGTCGAATTGATAATAAGAAAATACGAGGCCTCCGAAGGAGTGGAGTACTTCCTGAGCTTAGAGGATTTAGAGAACGATGTTTTGCTAGCATACCTGAGACTTAGAAAACCTTCCCCAAATGCTCATAGAAAAGAAGTGAATGAGACTACATGTATGATAGTGAGAGAGCTGAAGACCTTAGGAAGAGCAATACCTATTGGCACAATATGGCCTGATTCTTGGCAGCATAGAGGCTTAGGAGTTAGGCTGATGAAAGAGGCTGAAAAAATCGCTATTGAAAATGGTGCTAAAAAAATACTCGTTATTTCGGCAGTCGGCGTCAGAGAATATTATAGGAGATTGGGCTACTCCTTCGACGGCATATACATGGTTAAAAAACTCTAGGTTACAAAATAAATGTACAAAAAGGGATTAAAATTGTCGGGCAAGTATCTTTATATTCTTATAATTTTGACTATGGTTAACAGTTACGCTTTTAAATCATCCCAACGTTAATCTTAGGGGCAATTGGGTAAGGGTAAAGTTCTGATTAGGGGGTCCGAAGGTTCAGGATGTAGGCTACAGGCTTTTCCTACTAAACTTGGCAAGCGAATCAAACCTTACAGGGTTCCAAGCTAAGAATGTTGGGGAAAATGGACCAGATGCTTTAGAAGCAAGATCTGACGATTGAGAAAATAGATACATTTAATACGAAGGTTGATGGAATCAGGGAAGACATTAAATCCATGATTGATAGAAGGTTAACCACACTGGAAAGAGACGTAGCGTTAATAAAGAACAGACTTGGGATCATCTAATTTTAGCGATTTACTTTAAAGATACTGAAAAATTGCTTTAAGGTTAAATACTTCTATGATTATTCTAGCTGGGTTGAGCTCCCTGAAAGTAGGCTTAGAGTTTCATCAACGTCTAGCATTTCACAAGCTTTTCTGTAATTGTCCTTCTGTATCTTCAGGAGAGGCTTCAAAAAGAGTTGTAAGGAAGCTTAGAGCTTCGGCAAGTGAATTGGGTGAACTAGATCCTGCCGCCCTTGCCGAGGCCTCTAGAAGCAGGTTGTTCACTTACCACATTGATGACTCTTTCAACTGTTTAGTTGAACTTGACGAGGAGCCGCCCCATGCTATTGACGATGAGATTCTAGACGCTGCACTTGAGATAGCTCTCTACTTCAATATGACTATTGTCGACGAGGCTAGGGTAATGAGGAAGACCGTGATAGACGGAAGCAATACGTCGGGCTTTCAGAGAACGCTTCTCATAGCATTGGGAAATGAGAATTCAGTTGTTAAGACTAGCGAGGGTCCTGTGAGGTTGAAGAGCCTTTGTCTTGAAGAAGAGTCTGCATTCATAATTGAAAGCGGAAGAGAATCCGCAGAGTACAGGCTTGACAGGCTTGGTATTCCATTGGTAGAAATAGCCACTGAACCAGATATAAAGAGCCCTTTACAAGCTCTTGAAGCCGCTGAGGAAGTTGGATTGGCCCTGAGAATGACTGGAAAAGTCATGAGAGGATTGGGAACAATAAGGCAGGATATCAACATAAGTATTGAGGGTGGTGCGAGACAGGAAATCAAAGGCGTTCAAAACCTGAAACTCATACCAGAGATAATCGAAAGGGAAATCATGAGACAAACAAATCTGATTAAAATTAGAGATATTCTGAGGGAAAAATCCTCTCCGAGTAGTTTAGTATATAATCCAATAGACTTGACGAGTATTTTTAGTAATACTTCATCGAGAATTATTTCCAAAGCGTTGTCTAGAGGTGAAGTGGTTTACGGATTGAAAGCCATTGGTTTCAAAGGATTGCTCGGCATGGAGCTCCA
>JANXDK010000044.1 GCA_025059435.1 Thermoproteota archaeon | reverse complement strand
TGTTAGGAGACTTATTAAAACAGGCGTTATTAGGAAGAGACCTGTCTCCACACCAAGCAGGGGAAGGGTTAGAGCTAGGAGTAGAAGGAAGGGTCCGGGGAGAAGGAAGGGGGCTAAGGGCGCTAGGATATCGGTCACGTGGGTTGAGAAAGTAAGAGCACAAAGAAGAATTCTAAAGGAATTACGCGATAAGAAGATTATCTCCAGCAGATTGTATAGGAGGCTATACCTTATGGTCAAGGGAGGAGCTTTCACGAGTAAAAGATCCTTGATGAATTATGTTCTTTCCCTAAGGGAGAGGGGTGAGACCGCTTAATGGCTAGATCGGCATCTTACAAAGTTAAATTCAGGAGACGCCGGGATGGGCTTACTGACTATTACCTTAGAACCAAACTCCTAAGATCAGGCTTACCGAGGGTAGTTGTAAGGATTTCAAACAAGCACGTTAAGGTTTTGATCGTCTCTAGTAAGCCTATTGGAGACTTTACCGTAGCATCAGCCTTTTCACAAGAACTTAAGAGATTCGACTGGCCCTTCAGTTGTAATAACACTCCTGCCTCATACTTGACGGCTTATCTCGCGGGCCTAAGGTGTTTAAAGAAGGGTGTTTCTGAAGGTATTCTAGATATTGGCTTGCACAAACCTGTTAAAGGAGGCAGAATATACGCTGCCTGCAAAGGCCTCTTAGATGCGGGTTTTAAGGTAAGGGTTGACGAGTCTTTGCTTCCGGATAAGAGTAGGATACTAGGCGAGCACATAGTCAATTATTTTAAGGCCTCTGGAGGAAGAGGGTTTTCCGGATACTTGAGTAGGGGTTTGAATGTCGAGGAAATGCCTGAAACGTTCGAGAAGGTTAAAACCAGAATAAAGGAGGCCGTGGAAAAATGAGTGATGAGGGACCCGAGGAATCTGAAGTAATTCAGGAGGCTATTGTAGAAACACCACTAATTCGTATGATAAAAGAAGGCAGGATCTCAACTCTAGAGGATGTTTTCGACATGGGTCTTAAGATAAGGGAGCCCGAGGCGGTTGACCTTTTACTCCGTAAGATAAGGGAAGAAGTCATATCGGTTAGCCCGGTTCAGAAGCAGAGTGATGCTGGAGAAAAGACGCGTTTCAGAGCACTTGTTGTTGTTGGCGATGAAGATGGACATGTAGGAATAGGTTCTGCAAAAGCCAGGCAGGTCAGGGATGCGATAGAGAAGGCCGCTAGAAGGGCTAGGCTCAACATGATTCCTGTGCCACGTGGTTGCGGCTCTTGGGAATGCCAATGTGGAGAGCCACATTCTATTCCAGCAAAAACTAGTGGAAAAACGGGAAGTGTAACCGTTATGCTTTATCCTGGCCCCAAGGGTCTCGGTCTTGTGGTCGGTGATGCGATTAAACCGCTTCTCAAGCTTGCTGGTATTAGGGATGTTTGGTCTAAGACAAAGGGTTCAACTTCAACAAACCATTCTTTTATCGCAGCCACTTACAATGCATTGAAAAAGCTATTCGTAACAAGCTTCTTAGAAACAGAGGTGAGTAAAACTGTGTCCTGAGGAAGATTTCCCACTAGTCGCCGTAGTGAGGGTAAGAGGAACGGTTAATGTAACAAGGGACGTGACAGCTACACTCAATAAGCTTAGGCTGTTAAGAGTTAACTCATCAACACTCGTGAGACTAACACCCTCGGTGGAAGGAATGTTAAAAAAAGCCAAGGACTATTTGATGTGGGGTAGGATAGATAAGAACACTCTTAGACTACTATTGTTAAAAAGAGGTAGGTTGCCTGGGAACAGGCGTTTAAGCGACGAAAACTTAGCAAAGTTTACACGATACAAGTCCTTGGATGAGCTTGTAGAAGCAGTGTGGTCAAGTGATTCCCCAAGCCAAGTCCTCAAGCCCATTAAACCCGTCTTCAGACTAACACCTCCAAAAGGAGGTTTCAAAAGAAGCATTAAAAAACCCGTTAAGAAATGTGGGGTTCTTGGAGACTGGGGTGAAAGAATAAACACAATCCTGAAGAGGATGGTCTAAAAAATACAGAACGTTTAAAAACTCCAATACTCTCAGGTGTCGAGGATTGCCGACTAGACTGAGGAAAACCAGAAAGATGCGTGGAAGTCGGACTCACGGTTGGGGTCAAGTTGGGCAGCATAGAAAATCAGGTTCTAGGGGAGGTGTTGGGAGAGCTGGTAGCATGGGGCATAAATTCCTAAGCTTTTACAAAGAGGATAAAGATAAAGGTTTTGTCAGAAAAGTTCCTCGGATTATGGGTAAGGAGGTAAATGTTGGCGAATTAGACGAGTTATATCGTAAAATAGGTATTAGAACTCCCGAGGGCGATATGCTCATAGACCTTAACGCACATGGATACTCTAAGCTTCTCGGCGCCGGCGAGGTTTCATCAGCTTACGTTGTTAAAGTTGCAGAGTATAGTGAGAGAGCACGTGCTAAGATTGAGGCTGCTGGAGGTAAAATCGTCAAGCCAGGTGAAGCCTAATGGGCTTTCTCGAAGCAATGGAGAAGATCGAGCCATACATATTCCAAATAGAAGTACCAACTAGAAAAGTCGGTTTCACAACCAGATTGGTGTGGACTGGGCTTATATTAGTACTGTATCTAATAATGGGCTACATTCCTCTCTACGGCATAGCCAGGGAGCAGGGTGCCGATCCGTGGGCTGCCATGAGAATAATAATAGGGGGACAACAGGGTTCTCTTCTCCACCTCGGTATAGGTCCGATAGTTACCGGTAGCCTACTCGTCCAGCTTCTAGCAGGCTCTGGACTTGTAAGATTCGATCCAGCTTCTGAGTATGACAGGAGAATGATGCAAGTTGCGACGAAACTATTCACAATGGCATTGATTATCTTCTCAGCCGTTTCAACTGTATTCAGCGGAACGCTTATAACGGAGGATATTAGAGCCAGGCTAATAGCAACGGTTCAACTTTTCCTATCTTCCCTCCTACTATTAATGATGGATGAAATTCTCCAGAAAGGTTGGGGTCTCGGAAGTGGAATAAGCCTATTCATATTGGTGGGAGTTGCCAAAGAGATATGGTTAGAATGTTTAAGCCCACTGGCACATGCGCCTGATGGCTATATGTGGGGAGTGCTAATCTTCTTCTTCCAAAAAATATTCACTCTTAGCAATCCATTCACCGACTTCTTCTATCGCGGTGCACCGAATGTTCCAACGCTTTTCCAGCTTTTTCTTACAATACTTTTCATACTTATGTTGTTATACTTAGAGAGTGTGAGTATAAACATCCCGATTTCACATGGACGTTTTAGAGGGTTTACGAGAGGCTTTCCCATCAAGCTTCTTTATGTTTCCAATATTCCTGTGATACTAACTGCAGCAATATTCTCTAACATAATAATGATAGCAACGTTCTTAAGCAATACTCCGCTTGCTGAAACTCCTTTAGGCGATATCATAGGGAGAGTGCAGATTGTTAACAATACCTATATACCTGTCTCAGGCTTGGCTAAACTCGTTTCAGCACCTAGAGGCATTATGCATGCTATAGAAGAGCCATTTCACGCACTGGGTTACATATTAATACTCACCCTCTTCAGCCTAGGTCTTTCTATGGTATGGCTTTCGGTCTCCGGTATGGATGCCCGTTCTATATCAACTCAGTTGGCGGAATCAGATATTTTTCTTAGAGGATTCAGGTCTACGCCGAGTGTTATAGAGAGTAAGATCGCTCCCTATATTAACACAGTGGCTTTGGTCGGAGGATTACTTATAGGTTTAATCTCGGGTGTAGGAGATGTGTTAGGGGTGCTGGGAGGTGGCATGGGAGTATTGTTAGCAGTCGACATAGTACAGCAATACTATCAGCTTATACTTAGAGAGACTCTGGAGACTCATCCGGGTTTGGCTAAGTTCCTCGGAGGATGATCTGGAAAACGTTTTATTCTCCCTTCTAGAGATGGTAGGCAAAATGCAGCTCTTAAACACGATGATCGTAACGGTTATTTCTGCAGCGTCCTCATTTGTAACTGTCCTAACCATTAAGATTATACTCCATCCGGAGAAATTGAGGGAGAAATCAGCGATTTTGAAAGCATTCAGAATGCAGCGTGAAGCTGCGCAACGACTTAAGGACCATAAGCTTCTTAAGAAGCTCGATAAACAGAAGCTCTACATGTCTCAGCTGGAGAAAGAATTATCTTCATTCCAATGGAAGATGATGATACTTAACATGCTGCCGTTCTTTGTTTTCACAATTTTAAGTTATTTTATCCCATTAGGTGAAACAGCAGGCTACTTGTCGGCTTCGATTTCGCGAGATGGAAGCCCGATTCCACTGTCGTTGGCGGTATGGTGTTCGATATGCCTTTTTTTCTTCATGCTACTTTTTAGAAAGATTCTGGGGGTTGTTTTATAATGACAGGGTTTAAAAGACCAAATAGACCAATAATAATTCTAACGGGTATGCATGGTGTCGGCAAGTCTACCTATGCTAAACCGCTTGCCGAGGAGTTTAATCTAGAATATGTTTCAACAGGCATGGTGTTCAGGAGGATAGCTAAAGAAAAAGGTCTCACTATCTCTCAATTATCTGAAATATGCATGAAAACTCCTGAGTTCGATAGGGAGATAGATAGCATGACTCTCTCATTACTTGAATCAGGTGGTGTCGTACTTGACAGCCTGCTTGCAGGATGGTTTGCTAGAGACTTCGAATCTTTCAAAATATTCTTGAAGGCTCCTTTTGAAATAAGATGTAGGAGGATCGCATCTAGGGAAAACAGACCGTTAGATGAAGTTATTTCTGAGACTATATCTAGAGAGAACTCGGAGAAGAAGAGGTTTATGGAATATTACGGATTCAATATAGATGATTTAGACCTTTACGATATGGTTTTAGACACGGGATCTCTATCTCAAGAGTCTGTGAGTAGAATACTTAAGACGGCTGTATCAGCCTATTTGGAGGAGAAAT
>JANXDK010000043.1 GCA_025059435.1 Thermoproteota archaeon | reverse complement strand
GTGGTTGCACTACCTAAAATAGTAGCTCCAGATCTCTGAATACCAGTATTCATATATGCTTCGTTATCATAGCATATATAAATTATTCTATCTAATCTTTCTAGTGCTCCCGATATAGCTCCCAGTCCTATGTCGAATGTTGCACCATCTCCTCCTAATGCTATAACCGGTATTTTCTTTGCTCTCCCTTCCGCTGAGAGTTTTTCAAGTGCCGCAGCTATTCCTGATGCCACCGGAGCGTTGTTTTGGAATAATACGTGTATCCATGGTGTTTTCCACGCTGAATACGGGTATATACTTGTGCTAACTTCTACGCATCCCGTCGAGTTTACTATTACTGCTTCAGGAACTGCTAGTGTTATAATTTTTACTGTTATCGCTGGTCCACATCCTGCGCATAATCTATGTCCTGGTCTAAATTTTGACTCCTCTGGTAAATCTGAGATTTTTCCTATCGGTTCTAGTTTGCTCATTCTCTCACCCCATAGAACTGAACCTTATCGTTCCTATCCTTTTCTATGAGTTCTTTTCCAAATCTATAGATGTCAATTATTCCCTGTGGCGATATGTCTCTACCTCCCAGACCGTATGTATAGTCTATCATTTTTACATTACTATACTTTGGATATAGTGTTGACGCAATGTCTTCGTACATTGGTCCTGCTCTTGCCCCGTGGCTTACTGTTTTCTCCATTACTATTATCTTTTTGAACTTTGAGAATATTTGTTCCACTTCCTTGGTTGGCCATGGTCTATATTGTAGTATTCCTACTACTCCTACTTTCTCACCTCTTTCCCTTAGTATTCTAATGGCTTGTCTTGCCGTACCCACTGTACTTCCCATTGCTACTATGCATGTTTCAGCGTCTTCCGTCATGTATTCTTTGAGTGGCCTGTATTCTCTCCCGGATATTTCAGCATATTTTTTGAAAACTTCTTGGATTACTTGCCTACTTTTTTCCATTGCCTCGTATTGTTGTCTTTTAAACTCGAAGTATGAATCTTGGAGTGCCAACACTCCGAAGCTACGCGGATTGTCTGGATCTATTTTCGGGCCTGTTGTCCTCTTGCCCAGGAATTCAGCTACAACGTCATCGTTCAAAGCGTAGAAATCACTTATCGCATGAGATACTATGAATCCATCGTATGATACCACTACTGGTAGTAATACTCTTGGATCTTCAGCGATCTTGTAAGCCATTATGGTTAAGTCGTACGTTTCCTGCGCTTCCTCGCCGTTAAACATTATCCAACCTGCATCTCTCATCCCGAAGAAATCGGAGTGATCGTTATGTATATTTAGTGGTGCCGATAATGCCCTTGCTGCTAGCGCCATTACTATTGGTAGTCTTAGTCCTGAGGCAGCATATAGTGCTTCCCACATGTAAGCTAGTCCCTGGCTTGATGTTGCGGTGAATGTTCTCGCCCCAGCTAGTGATGCTCCTATTACAGCAGACATAGCTGAATGCTCTGATTCTACCGCGATGAATTTCGCATCTAGCTCACCATCGTAAACATATCTCGAGAGAGTTTCTACTACGAATGTCTGCGGTGTTATCGGATAGGCGCTTATCACATCTACTTTTGCCTGTTTGACTGCATATGCTACTGCATCGTTGCCTGTTAGAGCTATCCTATGCTGCCTTGATAGTGACTTGGTTATCATTTTTCCTACACCTCCTCTGGAACCATACTTATTGCCTTTACAGGGCATTCCTCCGCACAAATACCGCAACCTTTGCAGTAATCATAATCTACCCTCACTTCATTTCCCCTTCTTACTATCGCTGGTTCCGGACAATAGAGCCAGCATATTAGACATTTAACGCATTTACCATAATCTATGACTGGCCTCTCTACCCTCCAGTTCCCAGTCTTATAATTCTCGCTTGTACCACCCGCTACGCTACCGCCTAAGTCTATTTCCCTCCAGGTTACTGAAGTACCCATTTACGCCACCACCTCCTCAAATCCTCTTCTTAGAGCCTGGATGTTTAGCTCACCTAATTTTCCAGGGAATCTGCTCATAATTAGCTTCTCTAACGTCTCTAGCCTCACCATCTCCGTTAGCTTTACAAGCCCTCCCAGAACGGGCGTGTTGAAAACATATGTGCCGAAGACCTCCTTAGATATTCTCAGAGCATCTACAACTCCAAATTTCCCGACTTTAATGTCTAACTTCCTAATAAGTTCATGCGGCTTCTTGGCTGAGTTAACCACCACTATACTCGTAGGCTTAAGACCAGTGTATACGCTAGGGTCTTCTGCGAAATACGGGTCTATGACTGCAAGAATGTCAGGTTCGTAGACGAAAGAATGTACGTCAATCGGTTCTTCCGAGAAACGAGTATAACCTCTCACAGGCCCTCCAGTTCTTTCCGGACCGAAGTCTGGAAATGTTTGAATGTGCTTGCCTTCTTCAAAAAGTGCCATTCCAATCAGTTGGTTCGCTAAGACTACTCCCTGTCCTCCCCTACCTTGCCACTTTATTTCAATAATCTTACTTACTTTTTTCATCTTTATTCAGCCTCAAAACCGGCTTGGAACACTGCCTTATACACTTTACCCCAATTATGGACTTTAATTGAGAGAATTTATTAATCAACTATAAGTGACAGATGTGAATTTAAATTTTTCATTAAGGTTAGTGATAAATAGGAGTAATTCATAACTTCTCTTAAATGCTCGTAAAATCTCTAAAGATAGGCGTATTGGGCGCTATAATAATAGATTTGAACAAAAGCAGGGGTTTATCTTACAGGTTCTTAGGTGGAGGAGGTCTCTATTCTTCTGTAAGTCTTGTTGGAATCGGTGTTGAGACAATTCTTTTCACATCTTATGGTCCAGATATAGATCCCAAGTGGATTGAGAAGCTTCAAGCCATGGGTGTTAAAATCTCAGCACGGAAAGTTGAGAGAAACATTGTTTTTGAAAACCTTTACAAGGGTTCTTCGAGAATTCAAAGGACCTGGGGGGAGCTTTCTGACAGAATATCCGTTGATAAAAGCATGTTCAAAGGTCTGCATGCTGTCCATGTCACTCCTGTTTTAAACGAAATCGATTATAATGTTTTTAAAGAGCTTGTTGAAGCCGGTTGCAAAATATCTATTGACGTTCAAGGCTTCATAAGAAGCGTTGGAAAAGAGAACTACGTTATTAACGTTAAAAGGTTGTTGCCAGATGAATTCCTTAGATACGTTGACTATATCCACATGAGCCTTGAAGAACAATTATTTTTCCTGGAAAATGACGTAAGGGAACTTTTCGATCTAAATCCAAATGTAATCGTTGAAATAACTTATTCTGATCACGGTTCCTTTGTAATGGATAGGAAAACATGTTACCGTATTCCTGCTTTTAAAACAGAGGCCATTGACCCAACGGGTGCCGGTGATGTTTATGCCGCAGTATTTCTTGCAAAACATATCGAAAAAGAGAGCTTGTTGGAAGCTGGGCTTTATGCATCTGCTTCAGCAAGTATTAAAGCTGAGAAAGCAGGGCCATTATTTATACTCAATCCTGTTGAAATAGAGCGTAGGGTTGACCTTTTAAAGAGAGATGTTGAAAACTTATATTAGAGACCATGGTGAAGGCTTAGCGATGAGCATACTGGGTAGAAGCGAGCTTATTAAGCTCGTTAGGAAAATCCCCATAATACACCCATTCGACGAGAATTATATGGATGGAGACGGGTATGTTCTAACCGTAATGGAAGACGTTAAACTGCAATACTTGGAACATAGGAATGTAATATCTAAGGAAATAGTGTTTACACCAACTAATATTGTCGCACACCTTACTGCTAAAAGCCGCTATGGGAGGGCTGGTCTTTCCTTTCTGAATGCTGCAAAGGTCCACAGTGGCTTCATAGGTAGGTTAGCACTCGAGATAGTAAACCTGAATAACGAAAGGGAGCCAGTTATTGTTAGGAAGGGGGATCCCTTCATGCATATAGAGTTCATAAGAAGGGAGGGAGAACCATCGCCTTACGAAGGAGAATATCAATTCCAATACATGACCAAGGAAGAGATAGAGTTTTACATACCTTATATGAAAAAGGTTTTCGGCAAGGATTTTGAAAGACTCGCCTCAAAGTGGAAGCTTTACGATAGACTCAAATAATCCCTTTCCTATGTTTTTATTGTCTAAACCTTATTTACACAGCTAAAATCATTGAGCATTTTTAATCTCCTCATACTGGCAAGATAAAACCTTGGGTTGAAAAACCATTCAGGAATGGCATCAATACTTATTAGCATATTTTTCTTCCAAAAAAGTTCAGAATGGGGTTTCTCGAGGAAGCCGAGAAAGTAGGGATTGAAGTAAAAAAGGCTGTTAAAAGCCTTGGCTACGAGGCTGAGGTAAGGGTTGAAGAGCCTCCGAGCTCTGAGCTTGGGGATATTGCAACTCCAGTAGCATTTGATTTAGCAAAAAAATACGGCGGGAGACCGAATGAAATTGCTGAAAAAATAGTAAATAAGATAAACTTGGATACGCTTGAATCCTTTAAAGATGTTAAAAACGTTAATGGCTTTATCAATTTCAATTTCAATCTTGACAAGTATTCTATTTCTGTTTTAAACGAAGTTCTTTCCAAAGGCGAAAAATATGGTAAATTTCCTATAGTTAAGAAAAGAATCCTAATAGAGCATACTAATTCTAATCCAAATAAGGCCCTGCATATCGGAACACTCAGAAATGCGGTAATAGGAGACGTTTTATCAAGGTTCTTAAAGTTTCTTGGTCATGAAGTACTCGTAGTCAATTACATAGACGATAGTGGTTCTCAAGTAGCAGAGAATATCGTTGCACATTATTTTATGAAAGTACCGCTGAAACCCCCCGAGGGACTTAAGTTCGACGAGTATAGTGGAAAAGTATACGCTGAATACAGTGAGAGAATTAACAAAGATGAGAAGCTTAGAAAGCTCAAGAGCGAAGTTATAAGGAAAATAGAAGAAGGAAATAATGAGATAGCAGAATTCGCGAGAAAGTTTTCTGAAGAAGTAGTCAAATGTCAACTTGAAACCACGTGGAATTTCGGAATATTCTATGATTTGTTGAATTGGGAAACAGACGTAATAAGGTCAGGAATATTCGAATGGGCTATAAAGAGGCTCGAAGAAAAAGGCGAAGTTTACATTGAGGATGA
>JANXDK010000042.1 GCA_025059435.1 Thermoproteota archaeon | reverse complement strand
GAAGCGTTGAGAAAAACAAACAGGGCCCTGAGTTTTGACGAGATATGCAAGCTGTTAGGCGTTAATGAATCCTCGGTGGCAAGCGCCTCTTATTCACTTTTCCAAAAAGGTTTCGTTGAGCTTTTTTCTAAAACTACTAAGTATGTTCAACTTACTCCCGAAGGCGAATATCATTCTAAACATGGTCTTCCTGAGAGGAGACTTGTAAAAATAGTGCTGGAGAAGGGAGGTAGAATACCTTTAGAAGAGGCTCGTGAAACTTATCCGGATAAGTCCTTTTTCACAATTGCTTTAGGTTGGCTTCGTAAGAAGGGCTGGGGAATAATTCAGGCTCTCAACGGCACTCCTCACATAATTATTGAAAAAGAACCTCCAGAGGGCGCGGATGAGTCGGCTCTAAGAACGGTTGCTTCTTATGGTTCTCTAGAGCAGAATGCCTTGGATAGCGAAAGCGTTAAGCTTCTGACGAGCAGGGGTTTGGTTAAGACCACGGAGAAGGCTGAGAGAATAGTTTCAATAACGGAAGCAGGGAGGACCGTAGAGCTGAAGATTGCAGTAACCCAGTTGACACCAGAATTAATCAGAAGTGGAGAGTGGAAGAGAGTAGAGCTCAAACCTTACGACATTACAGCTGATGTCGAGCCACTATTTCCTGGAAGAATGCATCCTTTAACAGAATTCATTAAAGAAGTCAAGGAGATATTCACAGAAATGGGTTTTACGGAGGTGAAGGGACCAATAATCGAATCGTGTTTCTGGAATTTCGACGCACTCTTTACTCCTCAAGACCATCCTGCTAGGGAAATGCAGGATACTTTTTACCTATTGAACCCTTCATCTACCGAGCTTGAGGATAGGGAACTAGTTGAAAAAGTAAAGAAGACGCATGAAAACGGTTGGGAAACCGGCTCAACCGGTTGGGGTGGAAAATGGTCTGAGGATACTGCTAAGAAACTCGTGTTAAGGACTCATACGACATGTGTTTCAGTAAGGTATTTAGCTGAACATAAGGATCCTCCTGTCAAGGTGTTTAGTGTCGATAGAGTATTTAGAAACGAGAGGATTTCTTTCAAAAGCCTTGCTGAATTCCACCAGATTGAAGGAATAATCATGGATGAGGGAGTTACTTTAAGAGATTTAAAAGGTGTTCTTACGGAGTTCTACAGGAAACTAGGGCTAGAAAAAGTCCAGTTCTGGCCTTCCTACTTCCCTTATACGGAGCCCAGTATGAATTCTGTCGTATATGTCCCCCAAGCGGGAAAATGGCTTGAACTATGTGGCATGGGTATTTTCAGACCCGAGGTCACTAAACCACTCGGGATAGAGCATCCGGTTCTTGCTTGGGGAGGAGGATTAGAACGTCTCTTAATGCTGAAGCTCGGTATCACTGACATTCGCATCCTCTATCAGAACGATTTAGGTTGGCTTAGGAGGGTTAAAACATGCCTGTGATAGAGGTTTATTCGGAAAGGTTGGCTAGATTCCTGGGCATAGATGTTGATTTGAAACAACTTATCAGAGACCTCCCGTGGTTAGCTACTGACATAGAAGATGTTGGTGATAACTTCGTCAAGATAGAGTATAATCCTAATCGTCCGGATTTCTCTAGTCATCCAGGGCTGGCTAGAGCTTATGCAGGCTTCTTAGAAATAAAACTAGGGTATCCGGAGGTTAGAGTGACTGAACCAAAAATAGATTTCTACTTCAATGAGGAGTTGAAAGACATAAGGGGCGTTTTATGCTCTGCAGTAGTAAGGAACATTCAACTATCTGAAGACGATTTAAAAGAGATAATCACTATCCAAGAGGTTCTGCACCAAGGGATTGGAAGGAATAGGAGAAAAGTTTCAATCGGTATCCATGACTTAGATAAGATTAGGCCCCCAATATATTATATTGCTGCCGATCCTGAGAAGACTTCTTTTAAGCCTCTGGGGATGGATAGAGTTATGACCCTAAATCAGATCCTTAACGAAATTGACAAAGGTGTGGAATACGGCCATATAATCAAGAGTTTTGATAAGTATCCTCTGATAATCGATTCGACAGGAGAGGTTCTATCATTCCCACCCATAATAAACTCAGAGCTTACAAGACTAACCCCTGAGACTAAGAATCTCTTTATAGATGTCACTGCTTTAGACGAGTACTATGCGTCAAGAGCCCTTAATATACTTCTTTATGCTTTAAGCGATATCGGCGGCAGTATAGAAGCCGTTAGAATAATTTATCAGGATGGTTCTATGAAAACATATCCTGATTTTAAACCTCGCGAAATAAGCGTTGAAGCGAGTTACATAAATTCTCTCTTGGGTGAGAATCTAGAAAATACAGAAATCTACAGGAGCCTTTTGAAATGTAGGTTTTCCGTTAAAAATAACGGAGAGTCTTTTCGCGTTGGTATTCCTCCTTATAGGGTTGATGTAATGCATAAAGTTGACCTTGTTGAAGAGGTTGCAATAGGATACGGATTGTGGAAACTCACGCCCACTTTTCCCAAATCCGTTACTATAGGTTCTAAACATCCTGAGACCATTTTACAGGATAAAGTTAAGATGATTATGATCGGTCTGGGATATACGGAAGTCTTCAATTTCGTAATAACGAGTGAGGAGAAGAATTACCATAGAGTTAGGAGGCCTGTTACAAACAGGATTGTACTGGCAAATTCCTCAAGTACAGAACTTACGATGTTAAGGGATTCCTTGCTCCCCTGCTTAATATTGAATCTGTCCGTTAGCAAACATGAAAAATATCCTCAAAGAATATTTGAGACAGGCCCTATTGTGAAAGCAGGCGGGGATAAAGGGTTTTCTATAAGGCTCTCTATTGCAGGCGTCTCTGCGCATTCTTCAGCTTCTTTTTCAGAAATTAAGGCTGTTGTCCTCGTCCTGTTAAATAGCCTAGGTGTTGAAAAAATACGTTTTGAAAAAGGCGATGATCCATTATTCACGCCGGGTAGGGTTGCAAACGTTTTCTATGAAGATAAGTTGATAGGAGTCTTGGGCGAGATTCACCCCGAGGTTATTGAGCTAAACAATTTAGAAAATCCCGTAGTAGGGTTTGAGATGGAGTTAGACACTTTTATAAACAAATGTTCTAAACCTTAAAACCTGCTTCGGCAACCAGTTTCTTAAACTCTTCTTCAGTCAAGTAATACTTCCTATCGACTCGAAGCAGAGTGTTTCTAACGAGTTCTACGAGAGTTTTCAACCTAGGATCTTCTTCTCCCACTTCGTGGTCAACTAGTTCTCTTAGCTTCATCATTATCCCATGTTTTCCGGTTCTCCTACCTATTATAATCTTCCTAGTCTGTCCAACAAGCTCCGGTGGGAACAATTCGTAAATGGCTGGAGCTATTTTTATGCCATGCAAGTGAATTCCCGATTCATGGGCGAATGCAGAATCTCCAACTATCGCTTTATTCGTTGGAAGATGGTAGTTTAAAGCCGTTGATATAAAATTCGCAGTTTCTCTCAACAGAGACAGTTTCCATTTCTCCACGCCATGATGAATATAGAGATTTAAAATTATTTTCTCAGTTTCAGCATTACCCGCCCTTTCGCCTATACCTAGAAAAGTCGTACTTACGTAAAAATTCTCATAGAGCCCTGAAGCTGCTCTTATCGCAGCCATAGTATTCTCAACAGCATTACCAAGATCATCATGTGCATGTATTTCTAAACTCTTTATCTTAGTCTCGTTTTTCAAAGCCCTTATTTTCGCCGGTATTCCATTAGGAAGAGGGTGGTCTTGAAGAGAACACCCTATCCCAACGGTATCGCATATCCTGTATACTTCTGCACCGGCTTCTGCAACAGCATTTACAAATTTCTTCTCAAAGTCCCAATCTGCTCTCGTACTGTCTTCACCGTGGACAAAAACTCTCAACCCGTGGTCGACAGCATATTGAACAGCTTCAACAACCCTTATCGTAAGATCGTGAACGTGCTCCTCAGGCCATTTAGCGAAGTGATAATAAGATACAGGGTGACTTATACCAATCTGTTTCAAATCCAATTGTAGAACAGCGTCTATATCTCTCTTATCCGCCCTGCTCCAACCTGCTAGGATTTCCCCTAAACCATTATCTACCATCATCCTTATAGCTTCCTTATCCGTATCGGTGTAAGTCATTACTTCTATCCTTTCGATACCAATCTCGTAGAGAAGCCTGCCTATCTCAGCCATGTCTTCAGCACTAGGTGTTGTTAAACCTGCCATTTGAAGCCCTTCTCTAAGAGTAGAATCATCTATAATTACATTCACATCCAGTTTTCTGGGAGGATAGAGCATCATCCTAAGCCTATTCCAAGACTCTGGATCATATTTCTGCTTGCTCAGATTAACAAGCTCTTGAACAGTTATTCTCCTTTTATACTCATTTCTTTCAAAAACATTCTTCTCAAGCATTTTACTCTCAACCCTATGATTCTACTTAAAAATCTTTTCCAAATCCGATATGGAGATCGTTATGAATATCTCTTTTAAATAACTTTATTAAGCGGTTTAGGAAGAGTAGATTATCAAATGGTAAGAGTTAAAGTAACTTTCATAGGAAGCGTTGAAGTCGAGGGAGAGCCTGGTGTAAGAGTTGATTTCACATCTATTGCCCCCTCTAGTATAATAGACAAATCTTCTGAGGATGTACTGTATGCTCAACAGATGATCCGTGGTTTATTAAGCGGCTTGCAACAGGCTGGTCTGGTACCGAAGTATGGCACTCCCAGATTGATAGTTTATCTTACGGAGAAAGAGTATAAGGCTTTGGGAAGCCCTCAAATAAACCAGATATACGAGCTAATTTTCGACAGGGGTATAAGGCTTGAGAAAGTGACGAAAGAGACGGATTCTACTACCTCTCCACCGTCTCACTCTGACTTATCAACTCGGGAAGCCTGGTGAGTATGGATATGGCTTCTCTAAGGCTTTCATACTCATTCCTAGTTTCTTCTAAAGCATAATTCAAGGCCGTCGCTATTTTAGTGTATCTGTCTTCTGAAATCTCTTGAGCGGAGAACCTGATTTCATTGTTTGCAATAAGTTTCTCTATAACCTCCATTTGCTGCTGAACTTCTTTTATCCTATTTTCAAGTTTTTCTAAAACCGTCTGCTTCCTTGCCTCAATCGTTTTAACATAATTGTCGAATTCCTTCTGAAGGAAATCGGCTGTTTTTTCGGATATTTTCCCGCTTTCTTTCAGAGATCTGAGCGTTTGAATTTTTTTACTGTAAATATTTATTGTCTTAACAGCCTCTTCG
>JANXDK010000041.1 GCA_025059435.1 Thermoproteota archaeon | reverse complement strand
AGGTTTAAAACAGGTTAAACCCGTTGTTGAAGTCGACTTACTTTCAGACAAGCAAATGGATGAAGTAATCGGAATTTTAAATATTTCAGGTTTCGATGCGATAATGCTGTCCTTCAGCTACGGTTTGAGGGGGATTAGAGATGAAGAAATAAGTCTGTTAAAAGAAATTCCAAAAGGCATTACGCTCGAAGCCTGTTGTAGAGTCGGTTCTATTAAAGAAGCAATCAAATTGGTCGAAAGCGGGATTAGAAAAATATGTACTGTCGATTATAAGGTTATCCTAGAAAGCTTCATGGAAAAGTGATTCTCAGATTTGATTTTAAATGGAAAAATATATATTTTCAATGGCGTGTTTCGATAATACAATTGAGCACTTATAGGATTGCGCTTATGCCTGGCGATGGAATTGGTCCAGAGGTAATCAGGGAAGCTGTTAAAATAGGAACGACAATACTCGAAACCCTCAGCGTTTCAGTTTTCTTCGAAGAGTTCCCAAATGGAGCAGAACACTATATTAAGACTGGTGAAACTCTTTCTGATGAAACGATAGAGAAACTTAGGGGTTTCGACGCAATATTCTTCGGAGCTGTAGGAGATCCAAGGATAAAGCCTGGTGTACTTGAGAAAGGTATCCTGCTTAAACTACGTTCATCTCTAGATCTTTACGTAAACCTTCGACCAGTAAAGCTGCTAAGAGGCGTGGAGACCCCTCTTAAAGGATTTGGGCCTGGAGATATCGACTTTGTAGTAATACGTGAGAACACTGAAGACTTCTACGTAGACATGGGGGGAAGAGTTGACGCTTTTTATCCTAAGGTTTTCGAGTTCACTGTTAAAACTGGCGGTGCTAAGGGGAGCAAATATAGGGTTGAAGTTGAGAGTAAAGATAGTGAGGCTTTTCAAATAGGAATCATCTCGCGTAAAGGTGCAGAGAGGATAATAAGATTCTCTTTCGAATACGCTTTCAAAAGAGGTATGAGAAAAATAACCTTCGTAGATAAGGCTAACGTACTTACAGATACATACGGCTTGTGGAGAGAGATTGTCGATAAGGTGAAGGATGAGTATAAGGATAGAGTTGAAAGCGAATTCATGTACGTCGATGCGGCGGCGCTACACATGGTTTTGAATCCGAAGCGTTTCCAGGTAATCGTTGCCCCCAATATGTTTGGCGATATTCTGACGGACTTGGGAGCTGCGATCCAGGGGGGATTAGGATTTGCACCCAGTGGGAATATAAATCCAGAGGGGACGTCGATGTTCGAACCAGTACACGGTAGTGCTCCAGATAAAGCTGGTAGGAATATTGCTAACCCCATTGCTTCTATCCTAACCTTCTCGTTAATGCTTGAACACCTGTGGAGTCGATATGGGGATAAGCGTTTACTCGAAGCTTCAAAAATTATTGAGAAGGCTGTTGAGAATGTTTTGGCCGATGGTAGGTTTAAAACGATTGATATGGGTGGGAATACTAAAACAAATGAAATGGGTGATGCTATATTATCTGAAGCTAAGCGTCTGGTGTATTCTGGGAAATGAGAGACTTGATTTTTAAAAAAGACGCGTTATACAAGCTTAGTGCAAATTACGTTCCGGAGAGGCTACCTAGAAGAGAAGAGCATCAGGCTGAAATCTTCAGGACTATAATCAGCTTCTTGGAAGAGAAAATGCCTATTAAAGCGATAGTATTGAACGGTCCGAGTGGTACTGGTAAAACAGTTACTGTTAAAAAATCGGCTGAACAGATTTTAAAATATTGTAAAGAGAAAGGTATTAAGATTGAATACAGGCATTTGAACACGAGATTCGCGTCTTCAGATTTCACCTTAGCTCAAATGATTGCCCTAAGTCTACTTCCAAACATGCCTAGCAGAGGATACAGTAGCAGGGAGCTGCTCTACGCTGTATTCGATTACCTGGAGAAATCTGGTAACAGTTTCCTTCTTGTCCTCGACGATTTCGACGATTTCATAGGAGAAGTTAGAAGCAAATTCTTTACGGATCTTCTTAAAATATCTGAAGAATACGGTGACAGGGTTAAGCTAATTCTCGTACTAATCGGTATTCAAGATTTTTCCCGCTGGATCAAGGATTCTTGGCTTACACACTTCATGTTGAGAATGAGAAAGAGCTTCACCCCATATGATGCAGAGGAGATATCTATGATACTAAAAGACAGAGTTGAGCTTTCTTTTAATACGAACGTTATCGACGATCCCACAATATACCTTATAGGGAGGATGACTGAGAGATTTGGATACGGCTCTGCTAGGTATGCCCTCGAACTCCTACTCATGAGCGGGCTTAACGCGAGCTATGAGGGTTCTCAGAGAATATTTGCTGAACACGTAAGAGAAGCACAGTATAGGCTTGAAAGTGTAATTTCTCCAACAGATTTAAAGGCAATGTTTTCGCAAGATCCTGAAATGTCTAAGCTTTTGAAAAAGCTTCTAGCAGCCTTTGAGTCTTCAGAAGAGCCTTTCCTGAGTCTAAAGCTTCTCGAAGAATATGGTATCAAAATAAGAGAAAGCAGCGTAATCGAAAGATTGAAAAGGCTACACTTAGAAGGCCTATTAGACTATAATCAACAACAAAGAGAAGTAGCGCTAATAGGTATGCCGCTTAAGCTTCTCCAGAGCGTCTTCGATTAAGCTTCTCAAACACAATTATTAGTATTATTATTAAAAATGTTGCTAATAGCAAATAGTTTAAGATACTGGTTTCGCCTTTCTCAATGTCAAATCCGATTCTTTCACCAAGATAGCTATAGAAAAATGCTCTAGGTATCGTTCCGAGAAACGTTGCAATCATGAAGACTGTAGCGGGTATACCAGTAATTCCTGAGAAGTAGGAGACTACGTCAAAAGAAACCCACGGTATAAATCTAAATGCGAATATCATCTTAGCACCATGCTTATCGAAGAACCTCTCAACTTTTTCAAGTTCCAATCTGCCGATGAACCTCTCTACTATAGGTTTGCCAAACCTTAAACCTATAAGGTAATTTATTAAAGCCCCCACCATAAGTCCAATAGTCCCTATCGCTGAGGATAATACAAAGCCGAATGCAGACCCTCCTAAGATTAGTATTGCCTCGGCTGGTATTGCTGAAACAATTGATTGAATAATCATTACGAGTAGGAATATTAATATTCCTCCCTTTAAAACCGCTTCTTGGATTTGGATAAACCAATGTGAGAAAATACGAGGATAAATATTGAGAATTATTAGAATCGATAAAACAACTATCGAAGCAAATAGCTTAGTGTTAATTCGCATATTACTGCTCAATGATAAGAAACCTTTAATAAACCTTCTCTTCGGTTTGAGACCATGGGATATAATTGCAGCAGGTTTCCAGAACTAAGCCTACTTGACGATGAGAAAGCTATGAATAATATCGATTGTGGAAATATGCGTGTAATGATATATTCTTTTCCGAAGCTTGTAAGCGATGCCTTTATCTTATCGCAAAACCTAAAAATCCCGGATAGATATAGAAAAGTTAAGGAAATAATTGTGTGTGGAATGGGCGGTTCAGCGATAGGAGGAGACCTTTTTAAAGATCTCTCCAACATAATGATTAATTTAAATGTCTCTGTAATTAGAGATTATGACCTGCCCAAATATGTGGATGAGAATAGCTTGGTCGTGGCAGTAAGCTATTCTGGAAATACTGAGGAGACCCTGGAGTGTTTTAAACAAGCATATGAAAGAAGAGCATGTATACTCGGCATTGCTTCAAATGGTCTTCTTGAAAAAGCATGCTCCATTTTAAAAATCCCGTTTCTAAGAGTCCCCGGAGGATATCAGCCTAGGGCTGCCTTGCCGTTGCTCTTCATTCCCTTGCTTAAAGTTTCCGAAGCAATCGGCTTCCCCATGATTAAAGATATTGAGGTGAAGAGACTATGTTGGCTTCTTGAGCAATACAATAAAACTGTCTCCCCAGAGTCTCCAATAGAAAATAATCCTGCTAAAAAACTGGCAATCAAACTTTACGGAAAAATCCCAGTAGTGTATTCATTAGGACATCTTAAATCAGTTGCCTTAAGGTATAAGGATCAGATTAATGAAAACGCTAAAATGCGAGCTATGTGCGATCAAATTCCAGAGCTGAATCATAATGAAATTGAAGCTTGGGAGAGAATCGATTTTAAAGAACTCCTCTATGTAGTTCTCATAGACACCAAGTTCAAAAACAAGTATATTGCAGAAAGCATTAAGGAATTGGTTTCTAAAATAGAAAAGGAGGGTGTTGGAATAAGCGTAATAACACCTCCTGGAGAGACAATGATCGAGGAAATGCTTACAGCAATTCTCTTGGGAGATTGGGTTAGCTACTACCTTGCCATGCTTAGGAGAGTTGATCCTACTCCTGTTTCTCTGATAAGCGAGTTTAAGAAGAGACGCGAAGAAAAGGTTAAGTATTCAGAAGCATTTGAAGAATGGCTAAGCAAAGCATGTGAATAATTTTTTTCACGATTCTTCTTTTAAAAAACTGGTTATACTGCTTTCGCTACGTTGCCAGTGTGTAATTATTCTTGAAAGCTCGAACATGCTTATCCTCTTATATTCAATACCGCTCTTCCTTAACATTTTCTCTGCTTCAGGAGTTATATGGGGTGAGAGAAGTATGGTTCTAACTCCTTTCCCAGTCTCTTGGACATATCTTAAAACCTGCCTTACAGCATCCTTCCCTGCCTTATCCTTCTTTATTTCGACTATTGTCCTCCTGCCCCTGGCGTCGATGCCTAAAACGTCTATAATTCCTACTTTCTCCCTGTATTCCGTTGAAATTATACGGAAACCATCTTCAATAAGCTCAGGGTGTTTTCGAATATTTTCAGAAATATCCTTCTCGCTCAAATACATGTGAAAACTCCCATTATCACTAAGCTTATCCGAGAAAAAGCTTTTGAAACCGTAAACCTTAACCATAATTTTCTCAGGTTTCCTTATTCTCTTAACGGTAAGAGCCAAATAATCTTCTCCTAGGCTGACGCTAATACGATTAGGGGGTGGTTGCCAGTTTACTGGTTCAAGCTCAGTAGCCCTATGTATTAGGAAAGACGTATCTTCTTTTATTACGATTAGCCTCTCGCCCTTATTCAAGAAGGACCTTGCCCTCCCCATGTACTGGGCTTCGCACATACAAATCATGGCTATGAACTTCCTCATACCAAGAGCTTCCCTGACAAGCTCGGCAGCATCCCTTAGGCTCAACATACTCGTCATACCATAAAACTGTGATTCTAATAATTAAGAAGTAAATATGTCTTGTTCCATCAAGGCTTAGGATGATATCATTATTTTCAATTAAGGAA
>JANXDK010000040.1 GCA_025059435.1 Thermoproteota archaeon | reverse complement strand
TAACTTGGTAAAAGTTGTCATTGCAACACCGACGCTTGCAGCAGGTGTCAACTTACCTGCGAGAAGAGTGATTGTTGCAGATAGACATCGATTCAACGTTGAGTTGGGTGTACATGAGGAGCTTACGGTCATGGAATACAAGCAAATGGCTGGTAGGGCTGGAAGACCGAAATATGATAAAATAGGTGAATCCGTTTTAATAGCTCGTACAATCGACGAAGTAGATTACTTAATGGAGGAATTTGTAAAAGCTTCTCCAGAACGCATTACGTCTAAACTTTCTTCCGAACGAGCACTTAGAGGACAGCTTCTTGCTGAAGTGGCGAGCGGGCTCGCCTCTTCAGTTGAGGATTTACACAATACACTTTCTTTAACTCTTTATGCGAAACAGTATTATAATATATTCTACATTACGAAACTCTCTGAAAGTGTACTGAGAGAGTTATGGAGTGAAGGTTTTGTGGAGTTTGATAGGGGTAAGGTGAGGGCAACATCCATAGGTCAGCGTGTCTCTGAACTTTATTTAGATCCACGCACAGCTAGTCTCTTCATAAGGAATTTAAACACAAAGAGAAAGTTTACAGACTTGACATACTTGCACTTGATAGCTTCAACTCCTGATATGCCAAAGCTTTACCTGAGAAGAGGTGATAGAGAATGGCTTGACGAAGTAGTAGAAGAAAAAAGGGGAGAGTTGTTAACCACTCCCCCTAGCGATCCAGATGACTATGAAATGTACTTAGCTGAACTCAAAGTAGCTCTTCTTCTTCTCGATTGGATAGACGAAAAGCAAGATGATTATGTTATAGATAGGTATGACATCGGCCCTGGAGACCTATATGCCTTTACACAAAACGCTGAATGGTTAACTTACGGTGCAGGAGAGATAGCGAAACTTCTCGGTGTTTTTGAGCGTCTGAAGGAGTTAATAGTACTTAGAGAGCGCATCAAGCATGGTGTAAAAAGTGAGCTATTGGAGCTCGTAAGTATCAAAGGAATAGGAAGGGTGAGGGCCAGAACTCTTTTTACTCATGGCTTTAGATGCCTCAGAGACATAGCTAAAGCTGATGAACACGATTTAGCTAGTGTACCTGGTATCGGACCAACTCTAGCTAAGCGTTTGAAAGAAGCGCTGACGAAAGGTGAGTTGATCATTGATCAACCATCAGTTACAAGTCTCGATCAATACATTTAGAGTCGATCTTTCAGTATTTTAAATCTATACCCTAATTTAGGTTGTATATTCATCGTTTTAACCTATCCACAATTGGCAAGAGGCGACAAGTCAACAGATCTTACAGACGCTTCAAATCTTTTTGACACATATACAGCCCTTGAGTAACCGACCTTTTCGTTTCTTCCCAACGTATTAGAGTTAAAAAAGAATAGAGGCATGGCTGGAGTCCTCCTAAAAGTTGCTTACCTTAAGCCTTCAGTAAGGACTAAAAACGTAGTAGTCTTCCCAGCTTGTGATCGATAGTTTAAAGGTTATTGATCTCTTTTGTGGATCAGGGGGTTTCTCACGAGGATTTATGGAAGAGGGATTTAATATAGTACTAGGTATCGATAGTTCGGAGGTTGTAGCTGAAAGTTATAAAGCTAATTTTGTTAACGCTCAGGTTCTGGTAGAGGATATAAGTCAGCTTCGAAGCGAGGACATAATATCTCTCGTCGGAGAGGTCGATATAGTCATAGGAAGTCCACCTTGCGAAGCCTTTACAAGTGCCAATGCTCAACGGAAGGCTAGCCCTCTCGATAGGCTTTTTGAGGACCCTAAGGGTAGACTCGTGCTTCACTTCATTAGAATTGTCGGAGACCTGCAGCCGCGCGTGTTTATAATGGAAAACGTTCCTGGATTAATAGATGGACCGTTACGCGAAATCTTGAAATCAGAGTTCGCCCGTGTGGGATATAGGACGATTTATTTCAACATTCTGAAGGCTGAAAATTACGGTACTCCGTCAAGTAGATTAAGACTATTTATATCAAACATTAAGATAAACCCTACTCCCTTTCCACGAAAAGTAAAGGTTATAGAAGCTATTGGAGACCTACCTCCACCGGAGTCGCCTCACGATATTCCAAACCACAGTTACATACCTCTTTCCCCCCGAAAGCAACGGAGTATCATCAAGCTCCGATGGGGTGAAGCGTTAATTCGTTACGCGGGGGCCGAAGGTAGGATTTACTACAATTACATTAAGTTACATCCTTATAGATTAGCTCCAACGGTGATGGGATCATCCCGTTTTATTCATCCTTTCGATGACCGGTTGCTCACCGTACGTGAGCAAGCTAGACTTATGAGTTTTCCGGATTCTCACGTATTTCGAGGGGGGAAAGAGTCCCAACTAGACCAAGTAGGTGAAGCTGTTCCCCCCTCTCTTTCAAGGGCTATAGCACAACACGTTAAAATTGTATTTAAGAGGGATCAAGACTAGCTAACGTGCTTAAAAAGCCCACATTATCATGCTTGGTGTGCCGCAAGGAACTATTATACTGCCTCTCTTGCATAACGTCTACTCTCAGCAAAAGGTTGTTGAGGTAGCTCGTGTAGTTTATGGACTAGGCTTTCAAGTCTTCATTGTAACAAAAGCAAGCGGCACTGCGGCGCAAACAGGGGTTCCTGAAGCACAGAAGCTTGCTATCAGGCTGAATAGAACCCTATTCTATCTCCCAGATCTACCTGACGCGATAGAGGTATTAAAGCCGGATAAAGTGGTGCTGGTAGTACCAAGAAAATACGCTCAAGTAGAGTTGTTGAAAGTAGCCAGAGAATTGTCGGGGAAATTATTGATTGTTTTTGGAGGAGCGGAACCAGGGTTATCCAAGAAGGAGCTTGAAATGGGCATAGCGGTGTACCCTGACTACGTTGAAGAAGATCTAGGTACCACGGGCTTGGTAGCTGTATCGCTGTACTTGCTTCGAACGTTGAGTAGAACCCTTTGAGCTCAATTATTACATATTCTCTTCACAAGATCCCTTAATAAATTAAGACATAATAATTTAAAGTCTTCTTTGGAAATATTTTCATTAATTAGCATGAAATCTGCGGTAGCAATAACTTCTCCTATACCAAAATAAAGCTCCATTTTATCTCTTTCAATGAACTCCTCCCAGTTTCTGGGATCATCCCCTCTACCTCTATTAACTAATCTCTGAAACCTGGTATCTGGTGAGCTGTGAACGGCTACAACTATGATTTTATCGAAGTGTCGGCGGAAGAATTCCACTTCTCTAGTGCTTCTCACCCCCTCAATCACTACCACGTCGACCTCAGGCAAAAGCTCTAGGGTCAGTTTAGCTACGGCTTCCGGACCTTCTTCTTCTCTGAGCTTTTTTGCTATATTAGCCATTGTGTCAGGCTTTATCTCTAGACCTTTTTTCAAAGCCTCTCTTCTGACAGCATCACCCATAGATAAAACGGACAAGCCAAGGGCCTTAGCGGCCTCGGTAAAAAGACTTTTTCCAGAGCCTGGCATACCCGTTACCAACACAGCGCATGGCATAGAGAGTCAAATTAGTCATACATTAAAGATATTTCTTAGCTGATCAATATAGATAAAAATCCAAGTATGCGTTAATATTTCGGTAGCTGATGAAAGTAGCGGTAGTCGGCGTAGGTAGATGGGGCGTCAACCACGTCAGAGTTCTAAACGATATTCGAAAGCTACAATTGGAAGGGATAGAACTAGAAGAGGTTTACTTATTTGATACGGATAATGCTCGTGCGAAACACGTTGCGCTTCTTTATAACGGAAGATGGTTAGGCGACTTGAGAGAGCTTGTGAGTACTAAAATCGATGCGGCCATAGTCTCCGTACCAACTATCTACCATTATAGTGTGTCAATGAAACTGCTTCCACATATGGATCTACTTGTTGAAAAGCCTATAGCAGCCAAGCTGACTGAAGCAGAGGAAATGGGGAGGCTAGCTGAACGGGAGGACAGATTATTGGCTGTAGGACATGTAGAACGTTTTAACCCGGTAGTTCCGGCTCTAAAGGATAGGCTCCAGAATGAGAAAGGAGGAGTAGTTTACGTTTCAGCGCAGAGAGTTGGTCCCGGACCTCCGAGTGGTTATACGCTGAATCTAGGCGTTGCTCACGATTTGTTAATACACGACGTGGATGTGGCGTGCTATCTTCTCGACTCGTTACCAACTCGCGTAATAGCTAGAGCCAGCTGGGATCAGGAGTATGGTATTGAAACAGACATCACGGCTATATTCTCTTTTGAGGAAAAGGACGTCATAGGGAACTTTCGAGCCAGCTGGAGGACCTCTCCGAATCTAAAGAAAAGAATGATATCTATTCAGTTAAAAGATAAAATTCTTGAGGCCGATTATATAATCCAAAATATAACGTTAGAAAAAGGATTAATGGAGCATAAGTCGAGAGGCGAATATAGTGAGCTGATTTCGGCATACACGTCTAGAACGCGAGAAAGCCTAAGCCTACTCGGAATAAGGCGAGAGCCCTTGTTGCTGGAGGATTTACACTTCTTACGTTGTATAATGAAGAATGAAAAACCGATAAACAGTTGGGAAGAAGGCTTTAAGGCTTTGAAGTGTATACTTTCTGCAATAGACTCAGCCAAAAAAGGATCAATAATTAATATAGAATGGTGAATTTTTATCAGAAAATATTCTGAAAAGTAATTTCAACATTTCTCAAAAGAGTTTATAATCATGATTATTTCGCTTGGCTGAAGATTAGCCCTAAAACCTTTTGAGTCAAAATGAGTTAACGATGCTGAACCTCCAGCCTTTAGAATTTTATTTACGACGTTAAGGGGTGACGGCTCTTCATTCAACGCGGCTATTTTTGCAATTGTTGTCACCGTAGTATAGAGATATGGTTTTTCGGCTTCGTTAACTATTAACTTTATTATTCTTAGACCCTTCTCGTCTAGGTATTCTCGAGACTTGTACAGTTGTAAAACCGTGTGGCAGAAATCGTTGTTCCAAAGCTTGTCAACCCAGAGAGGCCCACCAACTGTGAGATGACCTCCACATGATGGACATTTAAACCTCTCCGGTAGAGTTTCTGTGAGTGTTCTATACATGCATTTGGGACAAAAAGTAACATACCCTATTAATTCAACAGACCTGCTGGCAAGGCCTTTATTTCGTTCTACAATGAATCCGAGTCTCAGTGAATGACGTATGAGTACGGTGAAGATAGGTTTCGCAGCTAATCCTATCTTAGCCGCTTCTCTTGCAGTAAAGGCGGCAAGTATCCTAGCACCAATTTCCTTAGAAAACTCGCTTAGTATGGGGGTCGCTAAGTATTTTCTTCTGCAAGCTCTTGGATTGACTCCGAAAAGAGGCGCTAAGTCAGTTGCCGATAATAGGAGAAGTCCCTTGTGTTTCAAAACACTAAGTGCTGCTTCTACAAAAGGTGCCGGAGAACCAAACGGATCTATATCTACCACATCGAACTTTTCGTTTCTCTCCGCAAAA
>JANXDK010000003.1 GCA_025059435.1 Thermoproteota archaeon | reverse complement strand
TATTAACCACGTAGCTCACGTTACTCGGATCATTTACTCTTATCAATATCATGTCCGCAACTCCCCTTTTGTTTAAGAGCTTCTCGCCCTGTTCGAGACTTATTGCTATCACAGAGGCAGGACCTGCTAGAGCAGCTTGGAAGAGGCCTCCCACTTCCGACAAACCCACGACCTTAAATGAAACTCCTTCCTGTGCATATTGCGTTACAACCCTTACAGTTGAGCCTATTGAAATACCCATCCTCATAGCAGACTCCTTAGGCATTAGGCACTCTAGGGCTTTCGGAGACGATATGGTCGATCCATTTATAATTGTTTGAAAAGATTGTATTTCATCTACCGGAACTGCAAGTATGAAGGCATTATTAGATCCTACGAGGCCTGAACCTATTATCACCGGTACAGCTTTCTTTACGCCAGGTATATTGTTAAGTAATCGGACAACGTATATTGAAATCGGTTCACTATTCTTCATCCTAACTATTACCGAAGAACCTAGTAGCGTGTTTATACTCTCCCCTACTCTAGTACGCAATCCGAGTGAGACTATAAACAGGGATACTAGTGATGCTATTCCTATAGCGATTCCTAAGGCTGTGAGGCCAGTCCTAACCTTCTTTCTCCACAAGTCCCTCAGCGCATATCTGGTCAAGTAGAGAAGCGTGATCATCCCCTCATAGGTTAAGATTTGTGGGTTAAAAAACATTTAGAGCATATACAATATTGCACCCACTATTCCGGCGAGAAGACATGAAGAGAAGTTTACGGCATTATTATCAAAGTGCTTAAAGCCCCTGATCAAGACACACTCTCCATTGCATTTACGAGGATCTTCATATAACAAACCTGTCTCCTTGGAGACATATAGGGCTTGTACAGTAGCTCCGAGGAGGCTGTCTACAATCATTCCAAAGAAGCCTGCTATAGTACTGGTCAGGATCAGACGTAGAGGGTCCTTGAAGTCAAAAAATAATCCAGAGATTCCCGTTGAAATCGTCACTAAGGGCATTAATGCTATGATTAACGAAGCTAAGAAGCCTGCTATAGTACCTAGTAAAGTGACCCCTCCTGAAACCCCCTTATCGACCTCTTTCCAGAGGCGGGTAATCAACCTTGGCTTGGACTTGCTCAGTAAGCCTATTTCCGTCGACAAAGTATCGGACGCGGCAGAGCAGACTGCTGAAAGGAAGAAAACCTTGAAAAACTCCATATTGTAAAAGTGCTCTAAGACCAAAGGTATTATTGCCGGCCCGCCGTTAGCGAAAACATTAACCCACGTTCTCACCCCACCTTTTTCCTGTGCAAGCGTTCCTGGGGTCTTCTCAGCATGCTTGTATTTGGTAAAGGCGACACCTAGCGTGAGAAAAATCAGGAGAATTAGAAAACAGTCCCAACCTCCTAGGAAGATCGCTGTCAGACCTATTAGGGTTGATGCTATTATTCCTGAGAAGGACAGTGATCTCGAAAAATACATTGCTACAGCCAGCACAACCACGGTGGCGACCTTGCCGATCGCGTCCGGTGTCAAAATCCGACAGTTAAATAAGTCACACCTTATTTAACCTCTTCGCCCATTCTCAACCCAATTTTGAGAGCCGCTCTATAAGCTCTTTTACGGAACCAAGGTTGGATAAGGCTACTACTATCCCATCAACCTTAGCTATTTCGGCAGCAACAGGGTCCAAGTTCTTCGGACCATGTAGGATGATCATGCGTGGTTTGAAGGGAAAGAGGTGGACCCCTACTAGGGGGCTCCTCCCATGTTGAACATTTGTGAAAACCAAGGCCCTTATATTAGTGTAGCCGAATATATTAACCATATCGTACCACTTGAAGTATAGTATCGTCTTAACGCTGTCTAGCACAGTATGGCCGAAGATGAATTCTCCGATAAGGTCTGGGAAGGTTTCGATCTTACCTTCCACGGCCTCGATAACCTTCGAAATAGAGACAGGCTTAGAATACTCTTTCATATCGAGGATTATGCCCTTGAGAATAGGCTCCATCTTGAGAAGCTCGATTATATGCGCACCACCCTTCTCCGCATCGCTTTCTACAAGGCTCTGAACGTAGTTTTTAAGGAAGTTTATACCAGGGTTTTTCCTCCTACCTGTCTCGTAGTCGCTTATCACTGATGCTGAAATACCCATCCTATTGGCGAGGGCCTTCTGGGAGACACCGAATTTCTCACGCCAATTTCTCAAAACCACGAAGGGCTCATCGGCCAGGACAACGTCGCTTATTATCCTCTTCATCGATGACTGTTTAGCCATTGATAATAGTTCACCGAGATAGGGAGTCAATTCATCGCCCATAGTCGAGTTAAAGTTAAGCAATAGCCGATACTTAAAGATTACTCGCCACTTCTAAGAACAATACTCAAGCTACCGCTTGAAACAGGCAAGTTTAGAGAAAGCCTATTATAAGAATACTCCCAGTAGTTTTCGGAAAGCACTCTACCATCCAGCTCTACCCGAGACGGTCTATCCAAGCATTCTAAGCAAGTTACATGGCTGTTAACGAAATCAAAATGTAATCTTCCCTCCAATGGTTTCAGCACGAAGGCTTCGGCGTCCGTCTTAATCATCCCGTAGTCAAAAACCGCTGGTAATTGGAAGCTCCTTGCTCCAATAATCTCCCCACTTTGGCGGAGCAATACTCCAAGGGCCATAGGGAAGGCAAGCCGTCCGTTTAAGTCCTTAACCTTTATACTTTCAGCCTCCAATTCCTCATCTCCACCTGGTATAAAGAGTGTTGTAAACCCCATCCTATCGGATTTTGAGACAAGACTCAGGCTAATAGATGGCTTATGCTGGTATACTGGTATTGTCTCCGTGTTTTCCTCGGCTTCTACTTTGTATTCACCCGCGTGAGGGTAGTAGACAACCATTCTCTTACCGAAAAGCCTTAAGACAGTCTTATCGCGCTTAAAATCGTATTCACCTTTCAGATGCCATCTGACACCGGCTTCTCCGAAACTATTGGAATTACAAATGTCAAGAACTGCGAAAAACCTGTTCTTAGCCAAAATGCATATACGCTCGTTAATCCAACCGTAATATTCAGATAAAACGGTCTTACTAACATCTAATGAGTGTAGATTCTTGAAGAACACGAGTTCAGCATCTTGAGGCGTTTCTCCACACGGTTCATGAAGCCATTTACCATCTTCTCTAATACAGAAGGCGTTTAGCCTCCAACGTTCGAGTTCACAATCCCTATGCCAAAAGTCTTGAGCCTCAATTACGAATGGTTCATCGTAAACTATCGTAATCACTTCATTTGAACCAGCATATCTATGTGCTTTGAAAACCCCGCCTTTACTAACGTAACCCCTAAGGTTAAGGATTGCGAAAAGACTGTCCTTTTCCCAACCGTCTCTGAACACGATCTTATCTGGAATTGGTTTGCTGGGCTTATCCGGGTAATGGCCTCCAGAAGTCTTTTCCAAAATCATGGACCCCTCGACGGGTTTTACTGGTAGCACGTCATCATCCCAGAACAACCATAAGTGGAAAACGTTACTAGCCCAGCCCTCCCATATGTGATCATACTTATCAATGCTTTGGGCCTCGTATTTCAGTGGATAATCTTCGCAATATTCGAGTGAGGCAAGCTCGGAGAAAACGTGACGAGACCTCCTGGGTCGTTCCTCGATTCTTTCTTGAAGCAACCTGTTTGCCATCCACTTGTATCGACCATCCTTGAAAATACGAGCTCCAAGAGCCATAATATCAGGGTAAGAGTGTGAAAACATCCAGTTGTAAACAGTATTCAGTCCGTTTCCGGGCATTTGGTGGAGAAAATCCTCGAAGCTCTGTCTACAGTTCTCATTGCCTAACCACTCCGGCTTACGGTAGAGTGCGTAGAAGTATACCGATTTTATCCATATCGGCTCATAGAAAAGAGTATCATCGGGATTCCTATTCCTAAGAGCCCAACCGTATACTCTAGAGTCAGCTACCTCCATTAGTCCTTTTGCGAGCTGCGGATAATCCTGCATCAATACTTGTGCCAATATTGTTAAGCATCCTACGCCTATTTCCTGATTGTCGTAAGGTCTGAAGGTTAAGTACGTTGGAGAATCCTTATCTCTAAGTAAGAGTTTCGCATAATCGTGAAACCATCCTATGATTTTCCTCGCTTCCTTAGCAGAGAATATTTCGTTGAAAAAAGGACTTTTCTTCATATACATCCATGAATGAGCTAAGATCGTGACTCCAACCTGATCAAAAGCCCTGTCGCACCAGACAACGTCGATGAAATACTTAGCCTCCGCCAAGCTCAGCATTATTTCCTTATAGTCGGCAGCATAGGAGAGACCAGTATCATTGGGATTTTCCAAATGGAGCACGACTAGAGCCGTAGTAGCGTCAGTATCCCTTTGATCATAAGACTCATATTTGTGGAGACGCCAGCCCGTAAGCTCAGCATAAGACCATCTCCGAGAGACCTCCTGCGCCTTTTTAATACGAAGGATTATTGATTCTCTCCCCCCAGCCTCTAAGTATACTCTTTCAGCAATGACAACTATATCCTTCCTCTTATAATCCTTCTCTAGCAACCCTATTTTAATTATCCGGACTCATTATTAAGATATTTTCTTAAATTTCAAACCATATACTTTCCGAGGGTTAAACCTCTTTTCCTCTACTTTTTTAAATACGCCTCGGGGCGATGCCTTCCTGTAAAAGCATGTTTCATAACCCATGTGGCAAGCACCAGGCCCCTCTTGCTCTACGGTGAAGAGAAGAGAATTGTTCTCGCAGTTTACTCTGACTTCTAGAACCCTTTGCTTAAAGCCCGATTCCTCGCCTTTCATCCATATTTTCTTCCTGGTCCTAGAATAGTAATGCATGTACCCCGTGGTAAGCGTCTTTAGAAGAGACTCCTTATTCATGAAGCCGATCATAAGCACCATACCGATATTGTTTTTCGCAACCGCTGGAATAAGCCCGTTTTTGAAAACAAGCTTCGAAACCAATTTCATAGCGTTTACGCTACTCATTCTAAACAGCTTAGTCACAAAAAATCACCTCCTACAGTATTTAACGAAATTTTCAAGTATAATCAACCCCTGACGCCAACTCTTCTCCGGATGGAATTGTGTCCCAAATACATTCTTCTTCTCGAAGACCACTGGGAACCTATAGTTACAGTAGTTTGCGAGTGCAAAAGCCTCACTAGGATCATAATCCGTTGGAGCATAGGAGTGTACAAAGTACATCCTACAATTATTCTCTAAACCATCTAGGATAACGGAGCCATCGACTATTTCTATATTATTCCAGCCTATATGCGGCAATCGCTTAGCCGGTAGTTTTCTGACCACACCCTTAAACAGACCCAATCCCTCCTCCCCAGGATTCCCCTCTTCACTCCAATTGAACATTAATTGCAACCCTAGACAAACCCCTAGTATTGGATAGCCTTCTCCAACAAGCTTCTCAATACTGCCTCTCTCCTCATCCATCTTCCTAAACGCTCCGGAGTAGCTTCCCACACCCGGTAGAATCAGGCCGTCGAAATCCCCGTCCGGAATACTGGAAACTATTCGTGGGGAGGCACCGACTTTTCTCAAGGATGCACTTATGCTTGCAAGGTTTCCCACTCCGCAATTGAGTATAAGTATCGTCTTCAGTGTCTGCGTCTACCCTCCAACTCTTTAACAACGTCTCTAAGCTCAACCCCGGAAGCAGCAAGTACTATGAGATAGTGGAAAAGCAAGTCAGCCGCCTCAGAAACTTTATTACCAGAGCCACATACTGCAGAAGCGAATTCAAAAGCCTCCTCGCCGAATTTTCCAAGAACCCTGTCCATTCCCTCTTTAACTATGCTCGCAACATAGGATCCCTCAGGTTTTTCACGTACTCTTTTCTTAACGACTTCGAAAAGCTCATCCAGGTATTGGAGCGTCAAAACCTGACTTCAACCCCCTTTTCTGCCAGCCACTTCTTAATCTCTATAACACTATACTGCCTATAGTGTAAGAGAGAAGCCAATAAGGCTGCGTCTGCCCCCCCTGTTGTAAGCGCTTCGTAAACATGTTGTAAAGAACCCGCTCCGCCGGAGGCGATTATAGGTATGTCAACAGCCATCCTCGCTGCTTGAAGCAATTCGATATCGTATCCAGACCTAGTGCCGTCTGCATCTATACTGGTCAACAATATTTCGCCAGCACCCTCCTGCTCACAAGTCCTGATCCACTCTATGACGTCAAGGCCAGTTGGCTCGGTTCCTGCATTAACATAAACCTCCCATCTACCACCAATCCTTTTAGCATCGACTGCAACTACGACGCATTGGCTTCCGAAGATTCTACTCGCTCTCCTCACCAGACTCCTGTCTCTTACTGCAGCGGTGTTTATCGAAACCTTGTCTGCACCAGCTCTTAACAGTTTCCCGAAGTCTTCAATAGTCCTCACTCCTCCGCCTACTGTAAGAGGTATAAACAGGTTTTCAGCAGTCTTCTTAACAACCTCCACCATCGTCTCCCTACCCTTGGGTGTTGCAGAGATATCTAGGAAGACTATCTCGTCGGCAAGCTGATTCATATATTCTACTGCGAGTTCCGCCGGATCACCTATTTTTTTAAGGTTCGAGAACCTGATGCCTTTTACAACGACCCCATCGTAAACATCCAAGCATGGTATTATCCTCTTAGCAAGACCCATTTTATCTCAGAACCCCCTTTTCGCTTGGAACACTAGAGCCTGTGATTGAGACAGCCTGTTTAAGAGACAATCCCAGTGCTTTAAAAACCGCTTCAGACAAGTGATGCGCATCGCCGTTCCGGAAGACGATGACGTGGAGCGTCATGCCCGAGGAGTTTGAAAAACTTCTTAGAAAGTGTTGAACCATACTAGTCCCTATGTTTCCTATGACTGTCTGGTCGAATTCAATATTGTGAGCAAAAAACGGTCTTCCGCTTAAGTCTATTGAAACACCGACTAACACTTCGTCCATAGGCGTTAAGGAGTAGCCGAATCTGTTAATCCCCGTTTTATCACCAAGGGCTTTGTTCAACGCTTCGCCCAGGGTTAATGCAATATCTTCAATCAAATGGTGCTCGTCGCACTCAACCTTATTCACTGCTTTCAACCTTATGTTAAACCCTGAGAACCTTGCCATACTCCCAATCAGATGGTTAATCATTGAATAGGGGGTATCAACTTCGTGTTCACCCTTACCGTCTAAGTTCAGTTCTAATTCAACCATTGTTTCCTGAGTCTCCCTTCTCATTTTCACTAACCTGTTCATCCCCCGATTACCCTCCTAAGCTCCTGGAAGCTCAATAGGCCCTTGTATAAAGCCTTTCCAATGATAACTCCCTCGACCCCAACGTCTCTAAGCTTTAAAACGTCTTTCACGGAAGATACTCCTCCAGCATACATTATTTCCAAACCCGTTTCACCAAGTTTTTTGAGAAAGCCCAAAGCTTCTTCGCGAACTCCGTTTAAAGAGCCTTCTGCACCAACGTCTGTAACGAGGACTCCGTTTAAACCCATTGAACTACTCAGCTTCAAAACCCATGATACAACCTCCTCTTCTCCAAAAATAATACTTTTCTTACCCAAGTCTCTAAACCTGTTTTTACTCAAATAGTCTATGCCCAGAACAATTTTTAAACCAGAGAAGTCTTTTGCAAAGCTTGTTGAACACGGCCTTGGTCTCACCACTACTCTGTAAGCGCCCGCTGACAAGAACTCCTCAACTTGATTCCTGTCTCTTATACCACCCGCGACCTGCACCGGTATTTTGACAGAGCGGATTATCTTCTCGATTATACTGGTGTTTCTCCTTCCAGTATCTAGAGCAGCATCGATATCGACTACGTGAATCATATTCGCACCAGCCTTCTCCCAGAATAACGCTATCTCAATAGGATCCGATTCTCCGAAAACCGTTTCTACCTCGTGACTAACTACTTCAACCCTCTTAGAATACATTAAATCTATAGAGGGGATTATCTCCATTTGTCAGAGAATCACCTTGTCTATGTTTAGAACAAGTATGTCTTTAGCTCCCTTCTCCTTAACGTTGTAAATAACCTCGAAAACCTTATTCGCATCCACAACCGTTATAACCTCCCACATCGGCTCCTTCGCCTCGACTCTGGATATGGTCGGCCCGCTCATACACGGTAGGCAACTTATAACGTCTTTCAAACGTTCCTCGGGAACATTCATCATGAGAAGCTTCTTTCCCTGAGCCAGTTGAGTAGCCCCTATTATCGATTTAACGTAGTTTATTACAGGCTGCTTCTCAACATTCTCCAGACTCTTCTTATTGCCTATTAGGACCGCCTGAGACTCCATTACAACAGCAAGTATTTTTAGACCGTGTAATAGGAGGGTTGAGCCGGTACTCATGACTGAGACTATACAATCGGAAAGACCAAGGTTAGGCATGCTTTCAGTGGTACCCTCGACACCTATGATCTCTACATCGGCGTTCATTTCTTTGAAGAAACTCTTAGTTATATTTGGAAACTCTGTTGCAACTTTTATACGCCCCATGTTCAGGAGATCTTTCAATTCTTTAAACTTTGAAGCGGGAGCTGCTAGCACAAGCCTAGCATGCCCATAGTTAAGCGGGAGGAGTTCCTCGACGTCGGCATTAGACTCCTTAACGAGATCCCTTCCAGTAATACCAAGGTCTACTACGCCCTTTTCCACGATCCTCGGAATATCTGCCGCCCGATTAAATACAATTCTAAGATCCTTCATACGGGAACAAGCTTGGTAACTCCTGTCGTTTGAGAAATAGTGTATCAATCCGGCGGAGGTCATTAAGTCTATCGAGGGCTGGAAGAGCCTACCCTTGCTGGGTAGCGCTATGAAAACCGTACTACTGCTCAATTCCGCAACGCATTCCTTAAAGCACATGTGAACAGGTTCACCTCTCTTAAGGCCCCGACCGTGACCCTTAAGAAGCTTTCTTCCGTACCACCCCACTCCGGGGTGACTAAGCGCACGATTATACGGTTTGAAAGAAGTTTTTCGAAAACACTCTTAGCATCATTAACCCTTATCAGAACATAATTCGCCTTAGAATCGTAGGCGTAGACTCCATCCATACTCTTCAAATCCCTAAGCAATAGTGTCCTATTGGCAATCGTCTTCTCCACAACCGTTTTAAGCCAATCCTCGTCTTGAAGTGCGGCTTTAGAAGCTTCCACGGCTGGAGCAGGAATATCAAACGGTCCAGTGTATTCATTAACCTCCTTAATGAGTCTTCTACTTCCAACTAAGTATCCAGATCTTAATCCAGCAAGCCCATACGCCTTTGAAAAAGTTCTCACCACTACGATGTTTTCGAAATCCCTTAGGAGAGGAATCATACTGACCCCATAGTACTCATAGTAAGCCTCATCTACGACAACTATACCAAACTCATTGAGAAGCCTTTTGACTAAACCTTCTTTAATTACTTCACCAGTAGGATTATTCGGGGAACCTAAGAGCAACACCGCATCGGTTCCGGAGCGGCTTAGTACACCATCCCAATCCCTGCCGAGCCAGCATGCTATATGCTCCACATTCCTAAAACACAGTCTGGAGAATTTCGTGTACATGAGGAAAGAGGGCGAGGGTATCACGACCCTCTCGTAGCGCTTCGCTAAGTACTGCAATAAGATTTGAAGCCCCCTATCGCTTCCAGGTACAGGCAATATGTTCTCCGACTCAAGACCTATACGACTAGACAAAAAACTCTTGTACTCCTCGTAATCAGGATACCTATTCATCTTACCCGCATACCTCAAGTATGCGATCATCGCCTTTGGCGAAGCCCCGTAGGGGTTTTCGTTCGTATCCAATCTTATTAATGGGAATGTCATGGGAATGATATCCCTATTACAACCCACATATTTATAAGTCTTTCCTCATACATTATTTATTGAACGAAAATGCCCAAAACATATCTGCTTAAGATAGATGATAGGGGTAGAATACTCATACCTCAGGCAGTTAGAGACATGATGGGGCTCAGACCCCATTCTGAAACAGTGGGAACATACGACTCTGAAAGGAATGTTTTCACACTAATGCCTGTTAGGCCTGGTGGAAACTTCGTCAGGATAGTTTTCAAAATATCCGATCAACCAGGTTCATTGGCGAGGGTTGCTAGTGCATTAGCCTCATCAGGCATCAACCTCGTTGCAACAAGTTCAACAACCCTCATTCCCGGGAAGCTCGCGGAATGGGAAGTTATCGCGGATGTGAGTAAGGATTATCCTATTAAAGATCGTTTAAGGGAAGTTGTTGAAAGCCTAAGAGAAATAGTTTACGAGTTTGAAAGCGAGGAGGCTAAAGTGGAGACTTAGAAAGTTGTTTGGAAGAAAGTGGAAACCAAAAAGGATTTAAGCATCCTTTCATATTTTTTTCTGAATAAGAACTAGATGGTAGGCATAGAAGAGGCTTTAGGGGAAAGGATCAAGCCGTTTGATGAAAAGGAAGTTTTCGAAGAACTAAGTAAGGAGGAACAAGTTATAACTATAAGACTTGAGACAACAAGGTGGGACAAGCAACTGACGATAATAGAAGGAATAAACCCGAGGGAAGTGGATCTCGCTGAACTAGCTAAGAAGCTTAAGACCCACTGTGCATGCGGTGGGACAGTAAAGAACAATATGATAATGCTCCAGGGAGACCATAGAAACAAGGTCTATAATTACTTGACGAAAAACGGTTTCTCTAAGAGCAGCATAACTATAATCTAGACAACGTTTCCAAGAAAGAAGACGAGTCGAGGATGTTATTTTGTTAGATTACAATAGGCTTTTAAAACTCCTATTCTGAGAATAAATGTAGGGAAATTGGAAGTATTGGAGTGTATCATGAGGAGGAGGAGTGTAAGATCCTATTCTAAAAAACAAGTGCCGAAGGAGGTTCTCGACAAGGTCCTCGAAGCCGCATTATTAGCCCCTTCGGCGGGGGACATCCATCCCTATAAGATAGTGGTAGTGACCGACGAAGATAAGATAAGGAGAATAGCGGAAGCTGCTTTGAATCAGACATTCATAGCACAAGCCCCTATCGTAATAGTCTATCTGGTGAGTGTTGAAGAGGCCTCAGCCTATGGTAAGAGAGGCGTTGAGCTTTACAGTTTGCTTGATGTAGGTGCTTCGATGGAGAACCTTATGCTCGCAGCAACAAGCCTCGGACTTTCGACGTGCTGGATTGGGGCATTTGACGAAAGAAGGGTTGAGGAAATCGTTAAAGCACCCAGAGGATATAGGGCTGTTTCACTAACCCCACTCGGCTACTCGGACCATATTCCCAGAGCAATACCTCCACCACCTAAAAGCGAGAAGATTTACTATGACGAGTTTAGATGAGCCGAGGATAAGTAAGCTTTCTGAAGTAATTGAAGTCTTAAGTAGGATTAACCTAGAAAATGATGAAGAGACGGTCAGGGACATAGCTTCCCTATTGAGAAGAGTGGAGGAGGAACATATGGAGAGCCTGTTGAGAATACTGAGGATGGATTTTGGAGAAGCAACGAGACTAATGGGGACAAACATCCTGAAGAAGATAGTTTCAGAAGCAGTAGCAAACATAACTTCTCTGAAGCAAAGTAGAGTTGAGGAACTTATTGAAACAGGTAGAATAAGGGAGGCCATTTGTAAGAAGAACAGGATATTGACCAGTGAAGGATTAAGCATAAGCCAAGCTTATCAAGGCATGCTTGAAGCATGTAGACTCAGCGGTAAGGGAAGCATATCATCTAAGGTAAGGATATTAGAAGGTCTACTCAGCAAGTCTTCTGAAGAGGAAACTGTCTTCATAATAAACACATTAACTCAAGGAAGGAAAGCGATTAGCTATGAGCTTATAATCAGAGCATTAGAGAAGTTATACAACACACAATTTGGAGAAGCAACTATCTCCGGGGAATTTTATGAGAAGGTAAAGAAGATGTTGGATAATGCAAGATAAAGTAGGGCCTGCCAATATGGAAAACACCGATAGGATCGAACCTGTTGCAAAGCGTGCTGAAGAACTATCCATTATGATTCGAAAGCTGAATACAATGTTAGCACGAGGAGATTTTGACGATCTTAAAGACTTGCTGAACGAGATAAAGCAACGCATAGTAGAAATAGAGAATCGTTTAAGCATGTTGGATTCAGAACAGGACAGTTAAATATCAGAGTAATCAAAATCAATATCGTAGGTAGAGTGTAATGATTTTAATACCCTGTTTGACAGCTAGTTATTTGACATCTCTGAAGAATTATTCAAGTACCTCAAGAAAGCCAACCCTGAGCTCATATCCTTCGATTAAAAGATTATTGTACTTATTGTTTGTTTTTCCCCTTGTTAAGTTACTCTGAATTCCCTCCAATTTGATTTCTTGTTTAAAATCTTCTCTTAAAGTTTTCTTGAACTTTTCAAAGGTATTATCATCTTACCATAACTTCTTTATGAAGTCTTAAAATTTGGATGGATTTTGGAACATTTGTCTCAGGTATGTTCTTTTATTTATTTCAAAGTTCCGGGAGACCTTAGAGTTATGTGGAATTCCACCCGTATGAATCGGTTTTGCCTTTAAAACATCATATACGTGTACATTTTCTTCATCCACGATTTGAAGCCTTAAGATACCGATTTCCTCTTTTTCAATTCGCTGATAACCCACTTTTCCACTTGCTCAGTAGGACAGGCTATATATAGTTCAATATCTTTCAGTTCCTCAAATGACTTTATTAGAGAACGATCTTTTATTCCCCTCTTTATCTCAATCACTTTATCGATAAGCTCTCTTACGTTGCTTTCCTTACTTTTACCTCTACAACATAGCCATGAAAATCAAAGTGATCTATACAACCCTTTACAACCTCATACCTTATTCTAAGCACATCACATATCATCTTTTTTCTAAATCTTCACATCTTTTAAGCCTGAGAATAGTTATCCTTTGACAGACTTTTTCTCTAATGAGCCACTTTCCTATTGGATCATATAGTTGCTTTTTCTTCGTCGTTGAAAAACTATTATTAGAAATAATTAAGCGTTACGGAAATAAAAGCGAGAAATTTAATCGTAAAAAGATTAGAAGGGGATTACTCTTCGTCAGGATCAGGAAGATCCCAGTTAGGATCGACCTTAACCTAGCCCAATGCTTTCTCAAGCATTATTCTCTGCCCTATGGAAACGACGAGCTTGCGGGTGAATACTGCAGCGTCGGGATTAATCGAGATAGAATCAAATACCTGCTCTCATAAGAAACTCTGAACTCAGGATAGATCAGAGGAGTTTATTTGAAAGTTTTAAGCCTTAACATGTGTTTTAAACCTTCCATTTAAATCGAAAATGTTTTTCAGGTAATCCTTATATTCACCTTACTACGACAATTATTGATAGAGAATCTTATGTCTGAGAACACTCTAGAGGAGGTTTTGAAGGAGGTTAGGCTTATTCGCAGCAAAGTTGAGAGGTTGGAGGACCTTGTGGAGGAGAGGCTGATCGGCTCCGATGAGCCGTTAGAGGACGAGGTTGAGGCGATGAGAGAGTATTTAGAGGCTAAGGAAAAGGGAGACGTGGAATACATACCTTTGGAAGAGATCAAGTAGGAGAGATAAGCTAATTGCAACAATATCATGTTTTTCTTGAAAGAAGAGCACTTAAACAGCTTGAAAAGATCAAGGGAGAAATGCATGAGAGAATTGTTAAAACTCTACATATCCTTCGAAACGAAGGATTTTCGAAAGGGCTCGACATCATAAAACTGCGGGGAAGCAGAAACCATTACAGGATAAGGGTAGGCAAATACAGAATACTCTTCGAACTAGCATCCGACAAAACGATAAACGTATATGCCATACTGCCACGCGAAGCAGCATACGAGAAAAAATAGCTTAGTAAACTCGGAAGAATTAGAGTTTAAAAAGACTCTACTTTTCATCGGGATCTGGCAGGTCCCAGTCAGGATCCACTTTGACTTCACCAAGAGCTTTCTCAAGCATTATTCGTTGTTCAATGCTTGCGACAAGTTTCCTAGTGAAGACCGCGACGTCAGGATTAATCGAAATCGAATCAATACCAGACCTGACCAAGAACTCGCAGAATTCAGGATACTGCGAGGGTGCTTGGCCACAAATACTCACGGTTTTTCCGTCTCTGTGTGCTATTTTGATTAGGTATTTGATTGCTCTTTTCACTGCGAGGTTTCTCTCGTCGAAGATTTTGGCGACTGTCTCGTTGTCCCTGTCCGCTCCGAGGATAAGCATAGTGAGGTCGTTACTTCCGATCGAATATCCATCTATGTATTTATTGAACTTGTCAGCTATTAAAATATTTGATGGTATCTCTGCCATGACCCAGAGTTTGAAGTCCGGTCCTCTTTCGAGCCCCTCCTCCTTCATGAGCTGGATGACTTTCTGAATCTCCTCCTCAGTCCTGCAGAAGGGTATCATGACCCATAGGTTCTTCAATCCGAATTCATCCCTGACCTTCTTGATTGCTTTGAGCTCGAGTCTGAAGGCTGGTGCATACTTGGGGTCGTAGTACCTCGAGGCTCCTCTCCATCCCAGCAACGCGCTCGGCTCAACAGGCTCATACTTGTCTCCGCCCTTCAGGTCTCTGTACTCGCTCGACTTGAAGTCGCTTAGACGAACTACGACTGGCCTCGGGTAGAATGCTGCGCAGACTTTCCTCATTCCCTCTGCGAGTTTGTCCACCACTTTTTGCGGCTGGCCTATTTCAATAAGGTATAGTGGGTGCTCTCCGATTTCCGCGGCCCAGATAAACTCTTCTCTCATTAGTCCTACTCCGTCTACTGGTAGTGCGGCGACTTTCTCAGCTAATTCGGGCTCGCCAAGATTTACATAAATTTTTGTTCCTGTTATTGGATATGATTCTGCGACTGCTGCCACCGCGACCTTCTCCTCCTTCTTCTTCTCGACGACTTCTGCCAACGCGCCCCTGTATACTACTCCGAGCTTAGAATCGACTGTTATTATCTCACCGTCCTTGATTGCTTCCGTCGCTGGTTTTCCTTTGCTTGCTGTTCCGACGATGCATGGTATTCCGAGTTCACGGCTAACGATCGCGGCGTGCGAAGTCATTCCTCCAGAGTTGGTCACTATTGCTGCTGCTTTTCTCATTGCTGGTACCCATTCTGGTGCTGTCATTTCTGTTACGAGTATTTCTCCTGGTTGGAATGTGTCTAGTTTGTCGACGCTCATTATTATGTGTGCTTTTCCTACTGCGAGTCCCGGTGATGCTGGTAGTCCTTGACATATTATTTCTTTCTCTGTTGTTACTGCCATGGTTTCTGCCGGCTTCTCCTCGGTTGTTTTAAGCGCCCATACTGTTTCCGGTCTTGCTTGGAGTATGTAGAGCCTGTTGTCTCTCTCGTCTAGTGCCCACTCTATGTCCATTGGTTTTCCGTAGTGTCTCTCTATCTCTATAGCGTATGCTGCTAGTTCTTTTATCTGCTCGTCTGTTAGTATTTGCTTGTCGCGAAGCTCTGGGGGGACTTCTTTCTCGACTGTTCCTCCTTCTGGTTTTCTCACGAGCATTTTGTCTTTGGCGTTTGAGATGTTTTTCTTTATTATTTGCAGGTCGCTTTTCCTGACGTAGTAGTCGTCGGGTGTGATTTTTCCCTGGACTACGTATTCTCCTAGTCCGTAGCCTGCTTCTATCATTACTACGCTCCTGTCCCCGTTGCTTACGTCTAGCGTAAACATTACTCCAGAGGCTTTTGAAAAGACCATTAGCTGTACCACGGCTGATAATGCTACTTTCATGTGATCAAACCCTTTTTGCACCCTGTAGAATATTGCTCTGTCTGTGAAGAGGCTTGAGTAGCATTCTTTGACTTTCTCCACGACTTGTTCCGGTGTTGTCACGTTCAGGTATGTTTCCTGCTGGCCTGCGAAGCTCGCGTCCGGGAGGTCTTCTGCTGTTGCTGACGATCTTACTGCTACGAACGGGTTTTTCTGCTTGGCTTCTTTCTCAAGCTGGGCGTAGTACTTCTTGATTTCTTCTTCTATTTCGGGCGGCATTTTCGCTTCGACTATCATTTTCCTTATTCTTGCTCCTACGCTTTGCAGGGTCTTGGTGTCGTTGGGGTCTTTCAGCTCGCTTAATACGTCTGCTATCCTCTTCTCGAGGTTGTTGTACTTTATGAAGTAGCGGTATGCTTCTGCTGTTGTTGCGAAGCCGTTGGGGACTGGCACTCCCGTTTTACGCAGCATTTCTCCTAGGCTTGCTGATTTTCCTCCTACGAGGGGCACGTCTTCTATGCCTATTTCGTTGAACCAGAGCACGTATTTCTTGGATTTTTCCTCGGGGCTCATCTTTGGGGGCGTTGAGTATGATGGTATATATTAAGGTTTTGGATTGGGTTTTTAGGGTTCTGGTGGTTTTTACTGGTTTACTCTTTTTAAAGGGCTGGCTTGGTTGGGTTCTAAACAGAAGTGTTATTGTTTTTGCTTTTGTAAGTAGAGCTTTTTGGACTGGAGGCTTATGGATTCATTTTGATTATTCTGTTTCTACTTTTGGTGTTTTGGTGTTAAAGATAAGTTGTTCAAACTACTTGTAGATCTGCTCATTTGAGGATGGGTATTAATATTGTCTTCATTCATAGGAGTCCTAATAGTTATACCAGTCTTAATAATCGTATTGCTGAAGATGCCGATACTATTTCAGGAGAATTTGAAAACTGTATGGCATAACTCTATATTAACAAAACCAGTATCTAGGAGGTTGTTCCTTTTGGGGGAAGCTTACTGCAATATTCTCAGCCCTTTTAATAACATATTCTTCTTTTCTTCATTTATCTAAGCGCAGGCGGAACAATAATATATGGTCCTCGGAATAATCTTGGGCAACTCTTGCATTGGCAATGGGTTCGTTATCGAAGATGTCTGGATTAAGTCATAACCGCCTCCATAATTCCCATGTTTTCGGATTACGTTTGTTTCTTTTCCTGGAGAATGGGTTGCAGGCCATGCTAAGGACAACGTTTTACGGGCGACATTCATCAACCTGAACAGATAATGCTCTCCTCCTAGTAAATTATTCAGCAGGGATTAGTTTTCTTTAAATCACTCTATTTTTCAAGAGCTTATAGTAAATTTTTTTGTCTTAACCAGAAACTCTTATATAGGGATTATACGTTTTTTTCTCGGGTTGGCTGGTCAGAGCGTTCAAGAAGCTGTTAACAAGAGGCCTTTAATGGTGCTTAGGAACATGGTTGGGAAAAATGTTTTCCTAAGGCTTAAGAACGACCACTCTGTATATAAGGGTAGGCTTCTGAACGTAGATGTTCAAATGAACCTTATAATGGGCGGTACGATGGAGTATGAAGGGGGCAAGGAAACTGTTAAATTCGACCTTGTCCTCGTCAGGGGCAGCAATATTCTCTTCGTTGGTAAGGCTGACGACATATAGGGCTGGTTAAAGAGCAATATCGCTAAGCCTTTTCAAAATTGCTGAAGTAAGCATGCTCCTCCTCTTATCCACGAGGCTCCTGATATCGCTTCTCCTAACATAAAGCCTGTCTCCAATCAGCTCTATCGGCAGGTTCTTCAACTCGCATAGGATTACTCCATTACTAGCAGCTTCCTCAACAACTTCTTCTTCCAAAGCTTCAGTATCCATAACCAGTATGCTCACTCCTCTGGAAGAAAGGGCCTTGAAGACCTTCACCGGGTCTCCTTTTAATCTCTTCGCCGCCACAATCGTGCTTTTAACCTCGTTCTTAGCCTTCTTACAAGTAAGCTCCTCGAACACGTCTACTTCAACCTGTTCACTTAAAATAGACTCCTGCTTCTTCAGAACACTATCCAGGCTGGTCAATCTGGTACCTCCAGGGACGAAACTT